>JAPOQA010000026.1 GCA_026710945.1 Chloroflexota bacterium | reverse complement strand
GGCCCTGGCGCGTCGGGAGCACATGATCTCGGGCCTTAACATGATTGGTGAGCGCCTCCAGGATAGAGCGCTCTGCCGACCCGGCCTCGGGCACCTCAACTAAAGCCTGCAGGATCTGCGCAACCAGCGCGTTGCGCTGTGGGCCGAGTTCATCAATGTAACTGTTCACCGTGCCCTGATCGCCGCCGCGCCAGAGCTGCATCAACTTGTGCACCTGGTCTATCAGCGGCACAGGCCGCCCGCCCGGACCTTCAACTCCTAGATTGCGTCCCGTGCGCCGGTTCCAGGGCTTCAGCTTGACTTTGGCGCCGCCCCCGCCGCCGGTCTCTTCTCCTTCCCCCCCGCTGCCGTCCTGCTCAACCGCTTCGCCGGCGCCGCGCTTTCTGCCCCTCGCCAGCAAATCGTGCTGGTTCACCAGCGCCGCGTCGGAGAGGTTGCAGGAAAGCGCGTAGAGGATACATCCGCCGACCGGCGCCTCGCCCATGCCGAAGTCATTGCGGTGCAGCAGGTAGTATGTGGTGACGTCGTCCAGTCCCGTCACCGCCTCCTCGCCGTCCTGGGACAGCACGCGCCCGACCACGAAATCGACCACCATGCGCCGCACCTCGCGCAGAAATTCCGAAACATTCATCAGTTTGTCGGGATCGTTTGCCTTCTTGACCGCCGGGTACTTGCTGAACGCCTCCAGCGCCGGCCCGGTCGCCGCCCACACGAAGTCCGGCCCGCGGATGCCGGCGTCCCAGAAGTCGCGTAGCTGCTGGGTTATATTCTCCCGCATCTCCTGCAGCACGCCGCTGTCCCAGCCAGGACGGGCTAGGGGACGCCTTTTACACACCAACCAGATGGATGACGACAGAGCAGCGGAACTAACAGATCGCAATCGCGTCTGCCGCTCAGTCTGGATTGGCCAGGATGCGTCTACAACGAAACCTGCCCGGATGAGGGCAGCTACAAGCGTCTCCCAGGCGTCAGGGCTCTTGCTCGCGAATACTACGACGAGCCGCCCGTCTTGCTTGAGCGCATTCAAACACGTACTGAACGCTCGCGCCATCCCCTCTTCGTAGTTTTCCTTAGAACGTCTCTTATCTCCACCAAAGCGACTGGCGTCATCAATTAGCTCTCCATCATTGGCTTCACCATCCCACTTTGGTCCCAGCCGGGGAACAAAAGACTCCCGCAATTCATCCGAGAAGCTGTGCGCGGCGCGCCTAAGCCAAATGTGGAAAAAATCCATCAAGTCAGAATACGGGATGGCATCGTAGTAAGGTGGATCGGTGATGATAACATCGAATCCGCAGTGTTGCCCACCGATTGCAGACTTCAATTTCACGCTTGGCCTTGGTGCATCTACTGTGGCCTCCTGAAGATGATCAACAACTCTGGTCACCCAATCATACGCACTGTCCAATCCCCCAGATGCTGTCGTAAATGGACAGACTTCAGCAATGTCCCAAACCATAGGAAGTGCGAATCGACTAAATTGGTGTCCTATTTTCTCGTGGTTATTCACCCAGATGCAGCCAGTACTACCATAGTCAGCCTGCCTGTCCATGATGCAGGACAAAAAGCCTGCAATTGCGTCAGCAAAGCCCCTAGAATGTAACCTGTTGACCTGTGACTTCGCTTCAGCTATGGCCTTGATGAGGGAACTTAGTGTTGCAAGCTGCCGACTCGTAAACAGGTTACGCCACGTGTCAAGCCCGTACAGCGGGACACGTATTCCAGGGGCTTCTTTGCTCGGAAGCGGTTCTGCCGGCAGACCAAATGGAATCTCATCGTACAACGCCTCTAGCTCCTCCTCCGGCACTTCCGCCACCGACCGTTCATGCTCTGTGGGTAGCCGGTACTCCTTTCCCTCCCGGCCATC
>JAPOQA010000025.1 GCA_026710945.1 Chloroflexota bacterium | reverse complement strand
TGGTGGAAAACGCCTTCCGCCATCTCAAAGAATGGCGGGCAGTAGCCACCCGCTATGCCAAAACGTCGGCCTCTTACCTGGCTGCCTGCCAGATCAGAGCCCTGGCGCTCTGGATAAAACTACTTTGACGACACGCCCTAGCATTGTGGGGCAAGGAGAGTCGCTGTCTCTACGGGCGTTATCGGCGTCCTACCAAACGGGTGTCCGTGGGCCTGCAATATGAGACGGCATCTGCACCTCCTACACATCGCTGCAAGGGTCGGACCCACGACTCTTGAATTAGGTGGCCCACCCCGGCGACAAATCCAGGTTCTTTCACGAACCATGCTTTCAATCGAACTGCACGAGGAGCTCAAAACAATGAAAATCCTCTTAGACCCTGGCCACGGCGGGCCCGATCCAGGGGCCATCGGCGTGGCGCTGGCAAACATGCCGTCTGAGATCGAAACCGGCAAGCGAATTCAGGAGAAGGATGTCACGCTCGCAGTAGCGCTGTCCGCCGCCGCGGCTCTACGTGGACTCGGCTACACAGTACTCTTGACCCGCGAAACCGACATAGAGGTTCCGCTCCACACGCGCACCGGCATGGCACTGGCAGAGCAGGTGGACGCCTATATAAGCATTCACGCCAATGCCGGTGGCGGCACCGGCTGTGAGGTCTGGTACCAGGATGGAGATGAATCTTCACGGGCATTTGCCGCAGCGTTGGAGAAGGGAATCTGCGATCTGAACCTCGTACCAAATCGGGGCTTGAAAGCAGGCAGCTCCGCCACGCGCACAAACTGGTACACCTTCTCGCGGCTCGCCAACGACGCGCTGCTCGAAATGGCGTTTCTCGATCATGAGAGCGATGCCCTACAGCTTCAGCAGCACCCGGACCGGTTTGCCCAGGGCATCGTGAACGCAATACAAGCGCACTTGCCGTTAGACGCCGGCACTCATGCCCAATGCACGTTGGAAAGACAGCAACTCATCGCCCAGCGGGATGCCATAGTGGAGCAGATGTATGGGGAACTAATGTCAGACCGCGCCGACCTGGCGTACGCAATCCGCATCGCCAACGGCGCCCGGCATCCCAACGATCTCGGCGGCATGCAAAGGGATGAGCGGCTGCGCGAACTCAATGAGAAGTGGGCGGGAAAGATCTAGTAGGCTCTCACTGATTGTTCCTGCCCCGTGCAACAGTTGTGCTCACCCTTGCCTCTCTCTGTGTAGCTAAGCGACTAAGCGCAAGGGACTGAAACCTCATTCAATGATTTAGGAGATACCACATGACTGGTATGGAATTAGCCGGCCTCGGCGGCATCACCGTAGGTGTGCGTATTTTGGTATCCGCGCTCAAGCAAGCCGGATTGCCGAAACGCTTTGCTCCCATCACAGCCGTCGTTCTCGGCGCAATCGCCGGGAGTGTCGGCGGCAATGTCACGGGCGCCGACTGGTATGCGGGGTTGGTACTGGGCATTCTTGCCGGCGGCGCTGCCGTCGGACTCTATGAGATTGGCCGCCAGGCGACCAAGCAGCAGCCGGAAGTGCTGAACTAAGCACCTAAGCCAGGCTGCATCACATCTACGCTCGCTCTTCGACCATACGCTATAGCGCGGGGGACAAGCCCCCGCGCTATAGCTATTCAGTGGCGAATCGGAGTCTCCGGCTAACGCTGCCCTCGCGCGCCAGGTAGAGGGAGGCGCGCATGTACCGCAGCTCTGGCATCTAGAGGTGGGCAATGATCTGCTTGTCGCTGTACAGCGCGATAGCCTTACTCTGGTCCAGATGAGCGACTTCCCTGCCGCCCTCCGTGAATTCCCGATCAGTGCCCACACAAGACCCGACCTCACGGTCGCCTTCGCACTGGCTCGCGCTTGCGGCCAATCGTACTTTGATGCTCTCTACCGTGAGCTGGCGCAACGACGCGGGTGCCAACTCACCGCGCTGCATGCCGCACCAGCGTGTGCTGCCGCTGTCGCCGGACTCTCACTCTTCCAAGAAATCGCTGGTACGTTCAAACCCCTTTTGGCTGACGCTGGTTTTCCTATAGCGGCGTTGGCTCTCCCCCGGATGACCGCGCTCTCATCGTCCCGCTCCCTCAGCACGCCGCATAATTACAGTCTTAGCGCTTGACAGTAGAGCGATAAACACCGTATTATACTCCTTTTCACCAATTGCCCCAACATCGAGCGAACTGATGGATTCACACCAGGAGCGATCATTCTTCAAGCGAGGGCCGGAGACGCTCCACCTCTGCCGCCTGGCAGTGTGGCTGGCGTGGCGTGCTCAGCCGCTGCTGGCCGGCCTCATGCTGATGTTGATTGCGCTGCAGTCCGCGCTCCCGCCCCTGCTGCTGTGGTTCACGCAGGCTTTGGTCGAGCGTCTCACGCTCGACCTTGGTTTGACCGCGCAAGCGCCTGAACTGGTGCGGCTGCTTCCTCTTGGCGCTTGGATCGGTCTTGCGGCCGCGGCGGTAGCCCTCTCTCAGATCTTGCAGCCCCTTTCCGCCACGTTTCAGGTCATGGTGGATGACCGCATCACGGGCTTTGTGGGGCGCGAACTGATACGCGTCGCCAATAGCTGGCAGGGCATAGCACGGTTTGAGGATCCGGCATTTGCCGACGATCTGGCGCACGCCCGCCGCTACGTGAGCGGCGGTGGGATGGATGTAATGCGATCCAGCGAAGTCGCGGTGCTATCCCTATTCACCGCAATAGGGATGGCAGCGGTCCTGGCGGCTCTGCACCCGCTTGTGCCCGTGGGACTCATACTCCTCACGCTCCCCGCTATCGGACAGCGCTGGGACTTTTCCGATCGCATGGGCAGTCATCTGTACGTGCAAACGCCGGAGACCCGCCGCCTGGAATACAGCCGCGGCATGATGCTCGCGCCCGAGCCGGCCAAAGACGTGCGCCTCTACGGTTTGCACGGATTCTTTGCCCAGCAATACAAGACCATCTTCGACCGCACCATGGCGAGGCTTTTCCGCGTACGCCGCGACATGGTGCCCCGTGTAACGCTGGCGAGTTTGCTGGCAGTGGTGGGTGTTGGGGTGCTCTGGATTTGGCTGGCGTGGCAAGTGTTTCTCGGCGCAGAGTCCTTGGGTGCCTTTGTGCTCTATAGCGGCGCTGCTGCCTTGCTTCACCAGCAACTCCTCTTTGTTGGTTTTCAAATGGGATTTCTCCCGCTCCGCTTTAGCAGACTGCGCACGCTGAAGCGCATCCTGGAAGCGCCGCCGGACTTAGAACAGCCCAGCCGTCCTCGCTCGGCGCCACAGCCAATCTCGGCAGGCATCGTCTTTGAGCACGTGAGTTTCACATATCCCGGCACCGACCGACCGATATTGGAAGATGTTTCATTCCATTTTGAGCCCGACCAATCCACGGCACTCGTAGGCCACAACGGCGCCGGCAAGACCACCATCATCAAGTTGCTGCTGCGCTTCTATGATCCCACCGGCGGGCGTATTCTGCTGGATGGCGTCGATCTGCGCGAGTACGACATCGCCGATCTGCGCCGCAGAATGGGTGTGATCTTCCAGGACTTCGTGCAATACGAGCTAACGGCAGGCGAGAACGTCGGGTTGGGCCATGTAGAAGCGCGAGCAGACGACGACCGAATCCGCGCCGCTGCCGTCAATTCCGGCGCCGCCGAGGTCATCGACAGGCTACCGGACGGTCTTGATACGCAATTGGGCCGGCAGTTTGGCGGCCGGGAACTCTCCGGCGGCGAGTGGCAGCGGCTAGCGTTGGCACGGGGCTTCATGCGGGATGCTCCTCTGATCGTCCTGGACGAACCGACCGCTGCCCTGGACGTGGAAACTGAATACGCGGTGTACCAACGCTTTCACGCGCTCACGCGAGGCAAGATCACCGTACTCATCAGTCACCGCTTTTCAACGGTGCGCATGGCCGACCGCATCTTGTACCTGGCGGATAGGCGTATTGCGGAAGCAGGAACCCACGACGAACTCATGGCGCAGCATGGCGGGTACGCTCGACTTTATTCCTTGCAGGCCGCGCAATATACGGACGCAACGCAAGAGGAAGATGGGGCGTGAATCTGCTGCTCAAGCACATCCGCAAGACGCGATCCACCTTCGTCCTCTTTGGGCGGGGGCTCCACCTGGGCTTGGCGCCGGCACCGGGTGTAGCGGCAATTTTCGTAACGCTGGCTCTGCTTGCATCTGCCATGCCGGTTGCGCAAGTGTGGCTCTCAAAAGTGCTTTTGGACCAGCTGTCACAGGTAGTTGGCGGCGCCGCGATAGCCCTATCCGCTATCTTGCTCACAGCCGTCCTCTATGCCTTGATTATGGTCCTGGAGACGGCTCTGGAGCCGGTGCAGGAAGCCATCACCGCGAGGCTGGAAGAGCGGGCCCTTGGAGAATTCGATCGTCGTCTCATGGCTGCAGGAGGGCGTATGGTAGACCTCTATGACGTCGAACGGCCCTCCTTTCAAGAGAGACTTGCCCATGCCATGCTTGGCAGCTTCATCGTGCCGCGGCTGGTGACATTCCTCCAAAGCGGATTGCGCCCCTTCCTCACGCTGGCGGGACTTCTTGTTCTGCTCGTGCGGCTGCATCCCCTCATCCCGCTCGTGCTTGTCTTTACGACCGTGCCCTACCTCATCAGCGAGCGGCGCATGGCAAGAAACCGGCATTCGGCCATTGAAGAACAGTCACGCGCGGCCCGGCAGATGGCATATTACACGCAGGTGACCACTGAGCCGCAGTCCGCCAAGGAGGTCCGCGTCTTTGGTCTCGGCGACTTCTTCCTGCAACGTTTCGAAGAGCGGCGGCTGCGAGCGCTGCGCGAGCTTGATCGGGTGCGCTTGGCCCACCTGCGCAGCAACGGGTTCTTCGGCGCGCTCTATGCCTTGGCCCTCGGTGGCGGATTCTGGTACGTAGCTGCCCAGGCCGGCGCGGGCCAACTTACCGTAGGAGACATCGCCCTCTACCTCGGCGCCATCACGCAATCCGAAACGGCCCTCAAGTACATCGGACAGTGGGTGGGAAGGCTGTACGAAACGACGTTGCGGCTGGAGACCATCTTTAGCTTCCTGGACCGCAGCGGGCCGCACATTGCCTTACCCGCGCCTACGGACGCCCTTGACGCACCTCAACTCCTACAAGAGGGGATTGCGCTTCAGAACGTCACGTTCCAATACCCGGAAGGTGAATCGGAGGTTCTGCGGAGGGTCTCTGCCGTGCTCCCCGCCGGCAAGGTGACGGCGCTGGTGGGAGTTAACGGCGCCGGGAAGAGCACGCTGGTCAAGCTGCTCACCCGCATGTACGATCCCACGGTGGGAGAAATACTGTTCGACGGCCAGCCCTTGCACACCTATGATCTGGAGAGCCTGCGGCGGCGCATTGCGGTCGTGTACCAGGACTTTGCCCGCTTCGCCCTTAGCCTGGGAGAGAATATCACCGTGGGTAGCGGAGGTCTGGGAACAAGCGAGGAGCGCGTGCGGCAAGCGGCAGTCTGGGCGGGAACCGACCAAGTTGCTGCCGGTCTGGCGCAGGGCTACGACACGCAACTCACTCGGCAGTTTTCGGGCGGGGTCGAACTCTCCGGCGGCGAGTGGCAGAAGGTAGCACTGGCGCGCGGCTTCATGCGTGACGCGGCCTTCGTCATCCTGGATGAACCAACCGCTGCCTTGGACGCCGAGGCCGAGTACCATCTCTTCCAGCGTTTCAGAGAGTTGGTAGCCGACAAGACTGCCCTCATCATCTCTCACCGTTTCTCTACGGTGCGCATGGCGGACAACATCCTTGTCTTGGAAGACGGCGCCATCATAGAGGGCGGTACCCATCAGGAACTCATGGCGGCCAACGGGCGCTATGCCGCACTCTACAACATGCAGGCGAGTTGGTATCAGTAGGCTGGCCATCAATTTGTCCCAATTCACCGCTTGGCACGTGCAAGTCAGCCCAAGCGCATAGGATCACGTCTTACGTGCGCTTCCCGGTCCGGGAGCCGGCGACAAGCCCCCGCGCGACGCTAAGGCTGCCACTCCGGCGATTCTTGAGGTCTCACCGGATGACAGGACGCCAAGGGCACTGCGAGGTCCGGTCAACTCCCACGTTCCCGGAGTAGCATCTTGACGTATGCAATTTGATGCTTCCGCCCATTCAGTGTCAAGAGTAGATCTGATTTCCCTATCAAGGTTTCGAACAATGCATTCAGTGTTACTTGACTCTGCTACAGATCAAGTGTACTATCTTAAACAATATGTTCATGAATTATGAAAGCGCGCAACTCTCCAAGATGAGAGAACCAAACGCAAGAACGGAGTCGTGAACGAGGTGGCGGTAGGCAAACCCCTAATCGAAGCGCAAGGCCTCACCAAGCATTACGGCCAAACTATCGCGCTGCACGATGTTGACATGCGGGTCAGCAACGGCATTACCGGCCTGCTGGGACCCAACGGCGCGGGCAAGAGCACCGCCATGAAGCTCTTCCTGGGGTTGCTCCAACCTACAGCGGGCGCGGCTACCGTGCTGGGAGAAAGACCCTACGAGAACATCGCCGTGCGCACGCGCCTCGGATACATGCCGGAGCACGATTGCTTGCCCGACTTCGTCACGGCATCTGAATTTCTCAGTCACATGGCGCAAGTGAGCGGCATTCCGCTCAAGCATGCCCGCACGCGCGCGGCGGACATGCTCAGGCACGTGGGCCTGGATGAAGAGCGTTACCGCCACATAAAGGAATACTCGACCGGCATGAAGCAGCGCGTGAAGCTGGCACAGGCTCTCGTGCATGACCCGGTGCTGGTGTTGCTTGATGAACCGACGGCCGGTCTTGATCCTGCCGGACGTGAAGAGATGCTGGAACTCGTGCGGCGTACCGGCCGGGAATTCGGCATCAATCTTATGCTCTCTTCGCACCTCATGGGCGATGTGGAAAGCACCTGCGACCGCATCATCGTCATTGAAGGGGGAGCAATCATCGAACAAGGCGATGTTGCTGACTTCACCCAAGAGACGGAGACGTTCTACATAGATGTGGACGACCGGAGGGAAGAACTGGTTACTGTGCTCCAAAGCAGCGGCCTGAAAACGCGGATCAGCGGGGCTTCAGTTGTAGTGATGTTGCGCGACGACGACCAGCTCGACGTTATCCGCGACGCCCTTGCAGAGTCTGGCGCCCGCTTGCGCAGACTCGCGCCTAGCCGCGGCGAATTGTCGGACATCTTTCGGAGGAACGCCGAGTGAACCAAGCCCAAGGTGAAATCTACGATCTCGGGTACCAACACTACGACGGCCCGCGGGGCGGCAGGTCGCAGGCCTTTCAATCATTGTGGGTAAACAGCTTTCGCACGACACTCGGACTGGGGCGCGGCGCACGCGCGAAAATCCTACCGGCGCTGATGACGTTGTTCGTCATCGCCCCGCCCACGGTCTTTCTGGTTATCTCCGCAGTGGTCAGAATAGGTCAACAGGCCAGCCACGCTGACTTCTACGAGGGCCTTGCCATCCTACTGCTCCTCTTCTCGGCCATCATGGCGCCGGAATTGCTCATTCCAGATCGCCGCAACAGTGTCACGACCCTCTACCTGGTACGGCCGCTTACAGCCTTCGACTACGTGCTGGCGCGCTGGTCAGCCTTTCTGACGATCGTGCTCGCGGTGACCTTGTTGTCGCAAGTCATCGTGCTCGCCGCCAACCTCTTGCTGGCGCCGGCGCCCGGCGAATTCTTGCGCGAGAATTGGCTTGACATCCCACGCTTTATCCTCGCCGGCGCCATTATTGCCGTGTTCGTCACCACCATCCCTATGGCAGTGTCTGCCTTCACCGAACGTCGGGCCTACGCGGCAGCCTTCGTCATCGCGCTCTTTGTGATCACCACACCCATGTCAGGACTGCTAACGTTTGAGGATTGTTCGCCTGTCCGGCCTCTGGATGCAAGTAACAGCGCGGTGGTTGAAGAGGAACCACTTGCCGTCCGCACAGGACCAAGACGGGGCGGGGAAGCCGCCTTCTCAGTCGAGTGCCGGCGGTTCACCGGTGAATACGCCAAGTGGTTCGTGCTGCTCGACGTCGGCCGCGCACCCACGCACCTGGGCGACCTGATTTTCGACGACGATGAATCGGACGACTTCGCACAACTTGCCGCTGAATTACCACTAGCCGTTCCCATCGCCTGGTACGGACTGCTTGTGGTTGGGCCGGGCGCGGCGTTGCTGTGGCGGTACTGGAGCATAAAGATATGAACGAGTCTGCTGTTCCCGTCATCGCTGTGGAAAACGTCTCCAAATGGTTTGGCAGCGTGGTGGCCGTCAACGATGTTTCACTCTCGATTACACCAGGTATAACCGGATTGCTGGGCCCAAACGGCGCCGGCAAAACGACACTCCTCAAGATGATGGAGGGGCTGGCCGCACCGTCGGACGGCACCGTAACTATCTTTGGCGAAACGCCGCGCAATAATCCCAACCTCTTTCGGCGTGTTGGGGTTATGTCGGAACACGAAGCCGTGTATGGCTTTCAATCCGGCAAGCAGTTTGTAGACTTCTCCGCCAAGCTGCACGGTGTCACCGCCACCGCGGAGGCAACCGCGCAGGCAATCGAGCGGGTCGGTCTGGCCGACGCCCAACACCGGCCGCTCGGGACGTACTCGCGCGGCATGCGCCAACGCATGCGACTGGCAGCAGCTATCGTACACGAGCCGCAGGCAATCATCCTCGACGAGCCATTGAACGGCACGGATCCGCGCCAGCGCATTGAGTTTCACGATCTCATGCGCCATCTCGCCGACGAAGGGCGGACGATTCTCATCTCATCTCACATACTTGAGGAGGTTGAAACGCTTGCCGACCGCATTCTCCTCATGGTGAGCGGCAAGTTGGCAGCCTCCGGCGACTACCGTGCGATTCGGGCGAAGCTTGACGAGCAGCCCTATGCTGTACGCATTGTCTCTAACGACCCTCGCGCTATGGCGGCGGCACTCATTGAGTTGGAAAGTATTGAATCGGTCTCGCTGGGTGGAGACAACGAAGTGATCGTCCTGAGCACAAACGTGGCGGTGCTGCAACGGTCGCTCGCCCACATCGCCAAGGACCGCGGCATTCGCCTCGAGCGTGTGGAGCCACTGGACGATTCGCTTGAGAGCGTCTTCAGTTACATTGTGGAGGGTTAGATGGCGGAGATATTTCTGCTCTCGCTCAAGCAGCTTCTCGGCAGGTGGCGTGTGCTTGTAATTCTAATTCTCGCTGCGCTGCCGTCGTTACTGGTGCTTCTTATCAGGCTCCTCGGTGAGGGCAATATTGGCTTCCACGGCGAGTTCGTTGGCGTCATCATTGACGCTATGATCACAGGCGGCATCATGCCAATCGTGACGATGACGTTAGCAACCGCAGCCTTCGGCAACGAACTGGAAGACAAAACGCTGTACTATCTCGTTTTGAAGCCGGTGCCGCGAATCTCTATCGTGCTCGCGAAACTGCTTGCAGTCCTGATTGTGGCTCTACCGCTGGTGATAGCGAGTGGAGTCGTGGCTTCCGCACTCGTAAACGCGGAGGCACGACAAATGGGCATTGTCGCAATCGCCCTGGCCGCAGGTGTGACTGCCTACGCCTCGATCTTCACTTTGGCGGGCCTCTTGACCCCACGCGCGCTGGCCTACGGCCTGGTGTACGTGTTGGTGTGGGAAGGGCTGCTCAGCACGATCCTCAGCGGCATTGGCTACCTCAGCATCCGGGGCTACACGCTTGCGCTGCTGAATGGCATGGATGAGACCAGCTTTGCAGCATTTGAGGAGCGCGTGATCGAGTTCCCGGCCGCTATGGTTGGCACGGGTGTCGTGATTGTGGCCTTCTTCCTGCTGGCGCTGTATCGTCTGCGCACCATGGACGTGCCATAGGGACGGATGAGCTAGACGGTGTGACGTACAACATCTTAGGGCTGTGAAGCACTCGCTGTGTGTTCAGTCCGTTCAGTGTTTACTGACTGGGGTCTACGTCGCGTCAGAGATAGCCAGCCTTCGCACTCATGGTAAGAGATAGGGAGCTAATTCAGAAAGTGATGTGATTTCCAGATCAGGTTGGGCATCCTTCTTAGTGCGTACGGTACCGTCCCGATTCAGCCACACCGAGCTAAGACCGGCCGCATTCGCTCCAGCAACGTCAGCCGCCAGGCTATCTCCCACGTGCCATACTTTCTTGCCGGATACGCCAAGAGCCTTGAGCACAACAGTAAACGCACGTTTATCCGGTTTGGCCGCGCCAGTCTCCCCAGAGATCGAAAATGCGCTAAACCAACTGGCAATACCCATTGCCTCAATCTTATGTCGCTGTGTGTCGGAAGCGCCATTCGTCACCAGAGCTACTGGGACGCGTGCCTGCCGCACTGCACTAATGAGTCCCGCTACGTCAGTGAATGGCTGATAAGAGTCCCAGGCAAAGCGCAAATGAGTGTTAGCTGCAAATTGGGCGAGTGATTCGTCATTGTAGCCACACAACTGAAGTGTTCTGCGCCAGGATTCAAGAGTGAGATCTGCGCCGCTCAATCTGCCGAGCGTCCAAGCGTCATGCCTCTCTGGCCCATAGGTACTGAACACTGCATGATTGGCCTCTTGCAGTCGCTTTGCCTCTAGCTCCGGCCGCAGCAACGCAAGCTCCTCGCAGGTTTGCGCAATGGATTGCGGGAATACGCTGCCGTCCAGCAGTGTTTCATCTAAATCAAGAAGAAGTGCGTGCAATCGACTCACATACAACCTCAGAGAATTCCCCCTCCGAAATCAAAGAGAGGAGGATATCTGTCCACCTATTACTAGCCTCTTCTCTCTCCCTACCGCCGCCTTATCTCAACCAGTCTCAATGCGGCCGAAATCGCGAAGCACCCGTAGATTCTTCAAGGTCATCCGTGCCTGCCATTCGCGCTTGGCGATCTCCCACGCCTCAGGATGCTGCTCACCCCACGAGAAATTCGGCGACCACGCGCCGTCCGCGCCCTGTTGGTCTATCTCAAAGTCCAGGTTCATTGCCACCTCATCCGCCAATGCGTCCGCCAGCGGAGCGTCCGGCGAAGAGACTACATACAAGGGCTTCAGCACATAGCCGGTCAATTGCTCCGGCTCGCGCGCGACGCCGTGTTCCGCCGCCTTGGCAAGTTTCATCCAAATACGGTCCTTCAACTCCCGAGGCAACGCTTCAGTCTCCGCGAGGCTGACAAAACAAATGAGGTCGTGCATCTCCATCTCGTCGGGCAGCGAATTCAGGTGCGCGAAAACCGCTTGCGTTGTTGACTGCAGAAGGTCCACCGGCACCGCGGCCCTGTAGTCGTGCAAGTAGCCGACTATCTCCACACGCGGGTTTATGAGAAACCCACCAAAGCCTGCCTCACTCGCCGCAAAGTCCCACCACGGCGCGTGGGGCGCACCCTCAACCTCGGGCGGAATAATCGACCACACCTGCCGGGACTCATCGTAGGTTGCGAGCAGGTAATCAAGGCCCCTGCACACTAGCGGATGGTCGGCAGCAATGCCAAGAGAGCGAAAACTTTGAAACGCCACTGTCGTCGCAATCACCGATGAAGCCGGAGTTCTAAGATCGGGCTCGAGTCCGTGACCGAATCCGCCGTCGTCGTTCTGATAGGCCGCGAGCGCGGTAAGGACGTCTTCGGCAGATCCACCCTCAAAGTAATAGCGGAGAAGCGCTCGGTCTAGGTCCCTGCCCTGCTCCTTTACGTATGCTATGGATTGTTGAAATGCCGCCTTTGAGAGTCGTTTCATCCCTAATCCTTGTTTTTAGAAGGCCGAGGTATTCGTTCATTGGGACTCACGTAGTCAGTCTGAACGGAGGATAGCACATACCATCTGTTGCCTGTGGCCGGCTGCAATTTCTTTCAGTTTTAAATTAAGTCAAGTCCTTGACAATTGCAAACAAAAGCAGACTCCTGCTATGGTAGTGTCTAAGCGGTTTGATGGAGCAAAGGAAGGAGAGGTAAAAGATAGCATCGGCCGCACTATATTAAGTGATTCCCATAGTCAGTGTCTTCCTCTAAAGGGAGGGAAACCATGGCGGATACACTATCTCGGCGAACCATTCTACGCGGCGCGCTGGTGAGCGGCGCGGTTGCGATTTCAGCAGCCTGTGGCGCTGTACCGGTAACGCCGGCGGAGACGGAAAAAGCCCCTGATGCGCCCAAGGCGGCGGAAGCGCCCAAGGATGAAGGCCCCAAGGCAATTAACTTCCTCCACGTGTTGGAAGGCCAGAATGAGACCTGGCAAAACGGTTGGGCAGAGGTGGTAGAGACGTTTGAGGCGAAGAATCCCGGTCACAAAATAGAGATTGCCGACTCTGCGTTTGGCGAGTTGCCGACCAAAGCGGCGGCGGCCCAAGCGGGCGGGATCAAATTTGACATCATCTACGGCTACTTTGGATGGGTAGGTACCTTTGTAGCTGGCAACATTGTCCAGCCTCTCGATCCCATCATTGCCACAGACCCGGAAATCGATCCTGCTAACTTCCACGAAGCCGCCAAATGGATTCATAGGGGCCAGAACTACGGCGTGGCGTGGTGGATCAACTCACGTGAGATTTGGTACAACAAGAGCCTCATCGTCAATGCCGGTCTCAAGACACCAACCGAGCTCGAGGCTGAGGGCAATTGGACCTGGGATGCCGCTCTTGAAGCGGCCATTAAGCTGACCAAGGTCGAAGGTGATGAAGTCGTCCAAGGCGGTTTGGGCACCCAACCGCACGTTCCTTCTGTGTTGACGTACTACTCCTGGGCCTGGGGGGCCGAATTTTGGAATCCGGATTGCACGCAGGCCGGCATTGGCAGCGATGCCTTCCGCGATGCGGTGCAATTCCAAGCGGATACCTTTACCAAGCACAGAGTGCAGGGCGGCAACTACTTTGAGGGCAACACGGCCATCTATCACACCGGGCACTTCCAGATCCGGCGCATAAACGAGCAGGTCACGCCGACAAACCTGTTTGAGGTCGGCATGGCGCCAACTCCCAATGGGCCGGGTGGCCGCAAGGCCGCCTATGCCGTGGTCGCCATCCACCTCGGTTCGCAGGCGGAGAACGCCGAAGGCGGCTGGGAGTTCATCAAGCACACGGTCATCGGCGACCTGCAGGAGATCTGGATCCCGCAGGGCGGCGGCCGGTATCCGGCGGACTTGCGCCGGGAGCCGATCACGACCAAGGAATTTGAGGACGCCAGCGTCTACAAGAAGATGGCGGAAATCGCCAACGCCACGCCAACGCTCATCCAACAGGGCGACTTTAACGACACTTGGCGCAACGAGACTTGGCCGGCGATTTTGGAAGGCGCCATAACGGTGCCGGAAGCGCTACAGAAGACGCAAGATCAAGTCCAAGGTTGGCTGGACGATCGCGGTTGTCTCTGGTAGACCTGTCTACCAAGCCCGGGGGAGCATGACCTGCTCCCCCGGCTCTTTTTTGTACAATGCAAGCACTGGATTTTCCTGTGCGCTTGCCTAGGCGCCAGAAACACGTTCAACCTGCCTGGTGTGCTGAGATAGGGGAGAGGTGAAACATGGCTCGACCGGCGAAAGTAGCCGTCTGTTCCACGCCGAATACGGTGGTTGGCGAGAGCGATGAGGAACGCTACGAGTTCAATTTGAGGAAGGCCGAAGAACTGCTCCACGAGGCCGCCGCGCAGGGGGCGGATATTGCTTGCCTGCCGGAGGCATTTACCATTCGCGGCATCAGCGACGGCGGGACCAATCACCGCTGGCGCGAACCGGTTCCCGGTGGGGAGACCTATCAGCGCATGGCGGCTATCGCCCGGCAACGCAGCATGTATGTCGTTGCGCCAATAGTTGGCGTGGAAGACGGGGTTCACCGCAATGTGGCAATGGTCATCGGTCGCGACGGTGACTACATCGGCGGTTACCACAAGGTCCATCTCACCGTTACGGAGGATGAAGCATGGGGCCTCACCGCCGGCGATTCCTGGCCGGTCTTTGATCTGGATTTCGGCAAGATCGGCATCACCATCTGTTACGATGTCTTCTTCCCTGAGGGTTTCCGAATTCTTGCCCTCAAAGGCGCCGACATCATCTTCCATCCCACCATGTACAGCATGTACGGCGAGGTGGGCTGGGAAGCGGTGATCCAGTCCCGCGCCATCGATAACTGCGTCTACGTCTGTCCGGTGAACTACGGCTTCACGGACCACGAGCCCTGGATGCCGGGCATGTGCCTCAACCGGAGCAGCGTGATTGGGCCGGACGGCATTGCACTGGCGGACCGCGGCCGCTACTGGGGCGTGGCCGTTGCCTCACTCGACCTCGACCGACCCCGCATGGTCTACCGAGGCGGATCAACCGGTCTCGCCAGTTTCCGGGAAGATGCCTGGAACCACCGCCGGCCTGACACGTACGGCGAACTCCTAAAAAACGGATACTGGGCAACTGAGCCGCCCAAGGTTTGGGAAGCAATACCTGCTGAATCAAAGACCTAGAAGTGTATCAACCCAGCTCTGGGAATCCTCGAGCCTCACCAGTCTGTGCCTCCACCCGTGAGAGGAGATAGAGGTAACTACATTAGCAAGTGACTAGAAATTTGACGGTTGCTACAACGCAAGAGCCGCAGTGGCGCGCCAATGTGTACGATTGGTGCGGGGCGTCGTTCCCTTTTTCAGTCATTTTCGGGGAACGCGCCCGTTCCGCTGCGGCTCTAAGCACGGCTCCTGAAAGTGGAACCTTGCCCGTAGTGTAGCACAACAACGTGTCCTGCAAGACCCTGGCTTTGGTCATTTCGTACTCCGCATCAGAAGCTAGCTCCTGATGGGACATGGCTCTTAGCCTCAGCCAGCTTCTCTAAATATAGGCTAGATTCCGCGCCTATCTGAATCTAGTTGCCAATTAGCCTCTGATCTTGTCCCTTCACCTGCGGGAGAAGGTTAGAGCCTGCAACGTACCCCCATGCTGCGTCCCGGTGCGATACGGGAGAGAGGACAATGCAACTGCATGTGAATAAACGAAGCAACACTATGCCTATCATCCTTGCCTTCCTCTTCCTTGCGCCAGAGTGCCTGAACGTACGCTGATTCTCTGTTTCAATCTCTTTTAAAGGAGATAAACTCATGCTTATTGACACTGACGACTTTGTAACGCAACGCATCGCAATAGACGAAACTCTCGAACCGGAGAAGACCGCCCTCATCATCATTGACATGATGAACCGCTTCTGCAATCCCGTATGGCTGGCCCAAGGCGACCACCAGAGAGCCGAGTGGTTTGGCCGCGAGCTCGACTACGTGATTCCCAACGTCACCGACGCGCTCCGCATATTCCGCGAAGCCGGGGCGCTTGTCGTCCATGCCGTTTGCGCCAGGTGGACGCTAGACAAGCGGGATGCTCCGCTCCACATGCGTGAAAGGGACTACGATCTATTCGATACTCCCGGCATGTCGGTAATCGACCAGTTGGCGCCGCTACCCGGAGAGATTCTCATCCGCAAGACGACCGGCTCAGTCTTTACGGGCACAGGCCTGGAATATCTATTGCACCAAGCCGGCATCGAAAACGTGGTGCTGTGCGGCCAGTACGGCAGCGCCTGTGTCTTTTATTCTCTCATTCAGAGCAGGGAATTCGGATTCCAGCAGCGGGTCTGGCTGGAAGACTGCATCCTCTATGGCAATGAGACCAGTAAACACCTCTTCCCCGCCCTCGTCGGCCAGCACTGGGCCAAACTGGCAAACCGGGAAGAGATTGGCCGCGCGCTCGCGCCGTCTGCCGTCTCAGCCGGTTAAGCAAGGCAGAAACGGAGAAAGTGCTTCCCATGTGTGGGTAGACTGCCACGACACCGTCAAGAGAATAAAAGGAATTACCAGCAGTGAATAAGATGTCTAATTCGGAGGACAAGATTTGGTCGCCAAGAAGCAGTCAGTCGAAGTACCTGAAGACCGGAAATGAACCGTTTCGCGTGCGGGACAAGACTGTAGGCTTTACAATATCCGACTACTGGCGCTGGGCGCACTCCGACTTGCTGGATAATGCCGCTCGCGGCGTTTTGGCCGAGTTCCTGGTCGTGCGCGCACTAGACTATACGCTCGCATTGGACTATACGTATGAGCCGCGGCATGAGTGGGATGCAATCGATATCCGCACCGAGAGCGGACTCAAAGTTGAAGTAAAGAGCGCGGCCTACGCTCAGAGTTGGCCACAGTGCAAGCCGTCAACGATCAGCTTCGATATCGCTTCTCGATCGAGAGAGTGGAACGCAAAGACGGATGAGTACGAGACTTGCAAACCACCCAAGCGTGTTGCGGACGTCTACGTCTTCTGTCTGCTTGGCCGGCTCAATGACCCCGAGCCCGACCCTATGGACGTGGACCAGTGGGAGTTCTACGTCCTTGCCACAAAGACATTAAACCAGGAGTATCCGTGTCAGAAGACGATTGGCCTCAACTCGCTCAAGTCACTCGTGCAAGGGACGACGAGAGGAGGCACGACGCCGTACTGCGAGTTGGCGCAGGACATTGAGACAGAGGGCAAACATACCTAGACGATGTTGCTGCTCAAGCGCTCACGCCGAGTGCGTGGCGGTGGGCTGATCACACAATCAAAGAAGGCTATAGGAATCGCTCACTTTGGGAAGAGCAATCTGCAGTCATTCACCGCTAAGGGCTTCACGAACAAACCGTGGCCATTTGCGCGAGCGTCCTAGAGTCGACCGCGATTGAGTTCCGTGAGGGATATCTTCCAATCCGGATTGCGATACAACCAAGTCTCGAAGTTTCGTTTGATGAGGGGCCATTCGCTGTCCAGCATGGCGAACCAGGCAGTATCGCGATTGCGCCCCTTGACGATCATGTGCTGTCGAAAGATACCTTCAAAACTGAAGCCGAGGCGCAAGGCCGCCGCCCGTGAACGGGCGTTCAGGGCATCGCACTTCCACTCGACCCGCCGGTAATTGAGCCTGTCGAAGGCCTCGCACAACATGAGGTAAGCCGCTTCCGTGTTCGCTTGTGTCCCCTGCGCCTCCGGCGTATACCAGATGTGCCCGACTTCCAAGCGTCTCATGTCCGCGACAATGTTGAGAAAGCTCACCATTCCCATTCGCCGCTGTGGATTGTTTTGGTGAACCGCAAAGAAGAGCGGATCTTGCGATTCGGCCGCATCCGACAACCACATTCGCATATTCCCCACGCTCTCAAATGGACCGTACCCCATGTAGGTCCATACCTGTTCCTTGGTAACAGTGCCGTGGGTACATGCGTAGAGTTCATCCGCGTCGGCTTGAGGATCAACCGGCGCTAACGTGATGAACTGCCCGACGTAGTCCGTCCTGCGCGGCAAACCGCCTTCTCCAACAGACTCTACGAGTTCTCCACGTGGGAGGGAAGATTGGGTCATTGCGAATCCGCTCTACACAAAGAAAGAAATCATTAGGCCACACATTAGAAGTCCTCGCTCGTGGCCCCTGCCTGACGCTCAATCATTAGCCCAAGACTGGGGACATCACTTCCGGCCCCTTGTTCCGGGTATTGTTGACCAGCGGCGAGACCTCGAACGCATCCATTTCAGAGTCCGGGTACGGCGCAATTGCACTCGCAAGCGCCAAGGGATCTTCCACATCCTTATCCAGCCAGAACGACTCCGATTCTCGCGGGAGAATTACCGGCATACGGTCATGAATCGGTTGTAGATAGTCATTTGCCGCTGTCGTGATGATGGTGCAAGACTTCACCATCTTGCCTTCAGGGTCTTTCCATGTCTCCCAGAGACCGGCAAAGGCGAAGGGCTCGTCCGACTTGAGCGTGATCCGCATGGGCCGCTTCTGCTTGCCGCCGAGCTTTTGCCACTCGTAGAAGCCGTCGGCCAGAATCAGGCAGCGCCGCTTGCGCAGTGCGGTGCGAAAGCTGGGTTTCTCCGCCACAGTCTCGCCTCTGGCATTGATCATGCGGTAGCCGATCTTCGCGTCTTTGGCCCAGAACGGGATCAAGCCCCACCGCATATGCTCGGCACGCCGCTCCCCATCGTTCGTGACCGTGAGCACCTGCTGCGTTGGCGCGATGTTGTAAGCCGGTTCGTGTACGGCCCCATCGGCGGCGAATTCAAACCGCATGGCGAGTTGTACGATATCCGCTTTGAGGCTATATCTGCCACACATGGTACCCTCCACTCGTATGACACATACGCATCTTCATTGCATGCAATTATCCCATACTCGCGCGGCGCGTTTCACCGGCTTGCCCCGCGTCTAGCGCCAGTCGTGAGAGGCTGGCATGAACACCGAGGCGTCAAGCGCCCGCACCGCTGAGACAATGACGTTGGTAGTGCCGTCCCAGCGTGATACCACCTTCCCGCTTGCGACGGAATGACGGATAGGGGAAGCCACAGGGTCTTTCGATTATGCCTCTGGAGAAATTGACCCCTGCTGTCATTCCGAGCGCAGCGTCGAACAGGGTTCGCTGACTTCGTCAAAGACGC
>JAPOQA010000024.1 GCA_026710945.1 Chloroflexota bacterium | reverse complement strand
GTATGCGCGGGTGGCTGGGAGGGGGGGGTGGGGATTTGTGCTGCCGTTTTCGTTGTCAAGGGGCGTCCGCCCCCGGGTGGGGGGGGGCCGGAAGCCCGGTGCTGCCGGGGGGGGGGGGGGGGGGTAGCGCTCGATTTGTCGCGCTACTTTCGCCTCGGTAGAGTTTGTGCGGCAACATTGGCTACACTGACCTAGGATACTCATCACATTTTGCCATGGAAACTAACTAAGGATAGCTCCCACTTTCGTGCAGAATTCGTCAAAGGAACCGACCCCGTCGAAGACGCAGATCTCGTCGAAGACGCAGACTTCGTCAAAGGCACAGACTAACTCGAATTTGCTGCGGCGGACACTGGATGTTGAAGCCCCACTGGCGCTGAGACTCGCCTTAGCGCTGGGAATGCTCGCGCTGCTGCTCTTTATATCATTTGTCGTGACCATGGCAATTGGCGCCGTAGACGTGCCGTTGGGCGTAACCGCATCGATCGTCTTGCAGCAGATGGGCATTCCGCTCGGCGCGACTGCCACCGACGTGCAATGGAGCGTCATCAGTCACGTGCGCCTGCCGCGAGTCCTGACGGCGGCGCTGGTGGGGGCGGCGCTGGCGTTGGCGGGAGCGACCATGCAGGGCATCTTCCGCAATCCCCTCGCCGATCCCGGCATCATTGGGGTGTCGGCCGGCGGAGCGCTGGGGGCGGTGATCGCCATTCATTTTGGCATACGCAGCCTACACTACCTGGCCACGCCGGCACTTGCCTTCTTGGGAGCTTTGGCTGCCGTAATGCTGGTCTACGTGTTGGCCGCAACGCGAGGCGTGGACCCACTGACGACGATGATCCTCGCCGGCGTCGCGGTGCAAGCCTTCATCGGTTCCATCATTTCAGCAGTGCTTACGCTTACGGCCAACGTCAATTCCATGCGCGAGATCGTGTTTTGGCTCACCGGCAGTCTCGGCGCCCGTAGTTGGACGCACGTGCAACTCATTCTTCCATTCATTGTGGTAGGCAGCCTCCTCTTACTCTTCTTTGCCCGAGACCTTAACTTGATGTCATTGGGAGAGGACACAGCGCGGAGCATGGGAGTGGACGTGCGGCGCGTCCGGTTGATCATGCTCACGCTGGCAGCCCTCATCACGGCGGTTGCCGTGGCGGTGAGCGGGATCATCGGCTTTGTCGGCCTGGTTGTACCGCACATGGTGCGCCTAATTGTAGGCCCCGATCACCGCATTGTGCTGCCGACAAGCCTCCTGACGGGAGCCGTGCTGCTCACGTGGGCGGATTTTGGGTCGCGTCTGCTCTTGCGTCCCCAGGAGTTGCGGGTGGGACTTATCACCGCCTTCTTTGGCGCGCCTTTCTTCCTCTACCTGCTGTACCGCAGTAAACGACAGGGCAATATCCTGTGAGTACGTCCTCGGATTCCGCGGGAATCACAGATTCCCGACGCATCGAAGGCGCCGAGCTCGCCGCGAAGGACGTTTCCTTTGCCGTAGGCATGACGCAGTTGCTGGAAGCGGTTTCCCTGGAGGTGCGCAGTGGGAGCTTGCTTGGCCTCATTGGGCCTAACGGGGCCGGCAAGTCCACCCTGCTGAAGTGCATTAGCCAGCTCCTCTCGCCCACTACCGGCCGGGTGTGCTTGGATGGCGTCGACTTGCGGCGCCAGTCGCCCCAAGAGATTGCGCGGCACATCGCGCTGCTGCCGCAGAGCACCACCCTTAACTTTGCCTTTTCGTGCTTGGAGGTAGTCCTGATGGGGAGAAACCCACATCTGGGCCGTTTTCAAACCGAAGGCGCGCATGATCGCGACCTTGCCAGGCAACGCATGAAGGACACCGAGACCGAAGAGTTCGTAACGCGCCTCATCACCGAGGTATCCGCCGGCGAGCGCCAGCGCGTGCTCCTGGCACGGGCGCTCACCCAGCAACCCCGGCTGCTCTTGCTGGACGAACCGACGGCGGGCCTCGACGTGCAGCACCAACTTCAGGTGTTTACGCTGATCCGCAGCCTTGTTCGCCAGGGCCTCACGGCCGTTGCCGTGGTGCATGACCTCAACCTTGCCGCCCGCTTTTGCGACCGCCTGATGTTGCTAAACCGCGGCAAGGCGCACGCGCGCGGGCCTGTGAGCGACGTGCTCACCGCAGAAAACCTTGCGGACGTATTCAGGGTGAAGGCTACGGTCGAGCCGGACCCGGCATTGGGTGTGCTCCGAGTAACCGTACTCGCCGCTCTCGATTAACGTGCCGCTCATGACTCCGCAACCTGTCGCTAACGCCGCGCGTGTATCCCTGGTCGCACTACCCGCGACGCTCGTTTGGCGCACCGAACTTCGTCGCTGGTGCAGGGATGCGTATTGCCAACCCCGCCTGCGACGTTAGTGTATGCGCGCGCAAAACGTGGAAGTCGGAAGCTCGTTCCCAGGCCCAGAAAATCCGTATAACAGTATCCGGCCGCGCCTGTACCTACGGCCACGATCGGACACACGAAGGGAGACGCTTGAAGACGGGTTGCGGCAAGGCTTTCTGAGTAGTACAATCAAAAAAACGCTCCGATTTTTTCAGCCGCAATATTTGCAAAGAAAAGTAATGCATGACCACTGAGAACCAAGAGTTCCAAAACGACTCGGTGCGCGAGTCGGCAGTGGACTTAGAGGCCTGTGTGATCAGGTTGGAGACCGCGATCTTCAAAGGAATGATGGAAGAGGCGGCGCCCTTCGGACTCAACCACGTGGAATTCTCCCTCCTGAAAGCGTGTATTCAGCGAAAGGAGTGCACTGCAACGGAACTGGCGAGTGTGCTCCCCGTGGATGCTTCCCGCATAAGCCGTGTCGTGAACACGCTGGTCGACATGGGAATGCTGCGCAGGCGACGGTTGCGCAGCGGTCGGCGCACCGTAATGCTATCGCTAACTGAAGAGGGGAGCGAGCTGGCGCAGCGCCTCCACAAGCGCATGCGCGAGTACTACGCCAAGCTTCTCGCGGGCGTGAGCACAGAACACCTGCGCGTTTTGGAGTCCACCACCACCAAAATACTCGCCAACTATGACGCCATGAAAAAGTCCTCTACCCCGTAGGCGTTCGCAAACGCCCCGCGCCAACACCGAGTCGGGAGAAGGCGCAAGGCCACCCTCTCCCATCCGGACAAGCGGCGCACGGGTAATATCGAAGAGGTCCTGACGCGCCCTGTCAGGCGGACCACATCGGCTTCTCCCAAGGTATACCCCCGTATCGTGTCGATACGCTGTATCGAGTACGGAGCAGGCTCTAACCCTCTCCCACCGGAGACCTTTGCATAACTCCGGCCGGTGGCCCAAGAATTACCCCCTCTCCTCGGGGAGAGGGCCGGGGGGAGGGGAATTCTGCTTAACCCGTCCTCCTTACCAGCAAGACCGATACACAAGAGTGCAATAGCGGGAAAAAGCTCCCAGAATGCGGGAATCTCCCCCTCACCCTAACCCTCTCCCGGCGGAGATTTTTGCATAACCCCACTTTCTAGCAGGGGCACTCCCTCTCCTGGGGATGTATAGACCGGGTACATGGGTTACACATGTTCGGGCACATAGGTTACACCTTAAGGCATGGAGAATCTTGCAGCAGGAGGATGACTATGCCGTGGAAGGAGCGTACGGTTGTGTCTGAACGCAAGGAGTTCATTGCACTG
>JAPOQA010000023.1 GCA_026710945.1 Chloroflexota bacterium | reverse complement strand
CGGCCGCACGCTACGTGACGACGTGACACGGCAGTAGTGCGTCCAAAACACGGCTGGGAGCGGAAACACTCCTCACAGCGCCAAAACATGGGCAAAACAATCCCACCTAAATGCCAAACACACACCCCAAACCACCCCGCAATCCCGCACACACCAATAACCCTAGCTTACGCCGAGTTGTTCAGACCTTTCCTAGAAATCCGGAAGCGTGGTGAGTTCTACAACATCGAGTCCAGGTGAGCCGGGAACAACACCCATGTGCCGTACAAATGCCGTGAACAGTTTCGGCGTCATTCGCTGACGGTAGTAATCGAGGTCGACCTCGGCAAACCGCCGCTGGAATTCAGATTTCTTTACATAGAAGTCTGGTGCAACCTTGATCCATGGCTCTTCATGGGCCGATGGCTTCTCTTGTACATCTCTTCTATACGGGGCCCCACTTAACCACTGGAATTTCTCATTGTCTGGATTCTTGGGAGAAAAGACATTTACTATTGCGCCGCTTTGATCGGTAGCTTCTCTATCAAGTGCTATGCTGAAATCTGTAGACATCATCCACCTTCAACCCTTCTAATGTCTGATAATACGAGTTGAACCGTAGATTCTTGCCACGCTTGTGCTTCCACGAGCACATCGTGTAGCTCCTGGATATTAAACTCTATCTCGACATTCCACTGATAGCCTAGACCTATGAAGACAAACTGCTCAGGAATAGAGTCTTTCTGCCAGTGTAGGTACGTTTCCTGTAACTGTTTTGGCTGCATAGGACCAATCTCAATGAACTTTGCAACATGGCCATGTTCTTGTTCAAGAGTCACGGCGATATCTGTCGCCTGCTCAGCCAGTGAATTCGGTTGGAGATACGTCTTCCCAATGAGCGAGCGCAATTCTTGGAAGGGTAGTTCAAACGGTTCAATGAAAAGAGAATCAATTCGTACTCGCTCCAAGGTCGGCAAGGGAGATACGGAGTTCAAAACTGTAAACTCACCCAGTGCATTTTGTATTACTGTTTCGCCTGTTAAGTCTCCTTCTTGCTCGAACGAAAGTGCGCGCATCTGAAGTCTGAATCGTAGTTTTTCCTGCTCACGCTCTACATAACTAGAGTCGCCTTGAAGTTCGACGTTCTCATCGCCGCTTGCTACGCGAAGTAGCCGACGAAACTCCTGCCAAGGCCGCAACGCTTCTGCAAATCCCAACCGGACTGTTGTCCTGACAAGGTCTACAGCCATTTCCTAGCCGCTATTCGCTTCCCAAATTCCTCTACGGATTGTCATTTAAGTAATTCAGGCTATAGGTCAACTATACTAGTGTGAATTGCTTTGCAGTACAAATGCTATGTGCTGAGCCAGAAATGGCCGGTGGAGCGAGCGAAATTGAGTTACACGTGGTAGCTTTCTCCAATCACCGCCTATCCAAGGCAGTCACAGATTCTCTTCTTTCGAGTTTGAGATGTCCAACGCTATGTGCACGGGAGCGTCTAGGGACAATTCTGGCAAACTAATCCAATAGAGTTACGCCAGAGAGTGGGTTCTGGACTGGGCTATAGAGTTTCCCCGAAGAAGGCTGACCGCATCAAGCGTGACAAGAGAGTTCGGCGGAACTACGAGGACTGGGGAGTCGGTGTCGCTTGCACGGACTGGAGTTGCATGCGAATGGCGTCGTGGGTATCGGCGGCGGCTTGTCGGGCGGAGGACTGACCGGTAAGAACGGGGAAGACGAGCGATGCGAGGATGACAAAGGCGAGCCATTCCGGAGCGTCTGCGTCAATGTACTGACTCTGCTCCATACTATCTACCAGCACGACCGAGTCATTGACCGTAAGCGTCTGGTGCACGGTACGCAATGTCTCCGCGTCTACGCGAAAAGCCGGCATACTGAGAATCAGGGAAGCTGCCTGCAAGAGTGGATCCAACACCTCGTAGGCGGCGTCCGGCTGGTTGCTTTCCTGCGCCACGCCAACCATGTGCGCCGCCATGCCCCAGGTCGCCGCACCGTTGCCGCGAGGCATTTCGACTAGCTCGAGCGAGGCGCGTCCCGGCCCCCGCCAAAAGACTTCCGCGTTCACCATGCCGCCCGCCATGGCAATTTGGCCGGAGAGTATCATGTCTTCGGCCTTGTCAGTTAGGCTGATTGTCAGGTTGTCCGTGCGGTAGTCGACGATGTCGAGGGGCGGAGCTACCCCATGGTGCAGTATCAGATTCGCCTGGAATTGCAGCGCTTCAATGACCCCGGGGTGCGTTACATCCCAGTTGCGGTCTTGAAAGAGGGTGCTCCCTTCCTGCCACGCCATGGCAAAGAACGGCGGGATTAGCGGCGCCTGCAAAGTGCCCCAGACCCGCGGGGTGGCTGTCGGGTCGTTGAGCGCCTGCGCCAAGGTCAAGAAGTCCTGCCAATCCCAGTTCTCTTCCGGTAACGGGGTGCTTGTCTGTGAAAAGAGCGTCGGGTTGTACAGGAGCGTACAAACCGACGCCGCGAGAGGGAGAGCGTGCAGCGCGCCACGGTTGGCGCCGCTACTCAGGATGTGCGGCCAATATGTATCAGTAGAGAAATCAATGTCACGACGCGTAAACTCGCCAAGCGGGCGCGTCACGCCTTGCTGTGCCAGAGTTGGCAATGCGAACTGGTCCATCCAAACGAGATCGGGACGGATTCCGGCAGCTGTCAGCGCGGTGACGGCTTCAGAGTACGTCTGACCGCCGGTAGGCCGCAGCGCTACCGTGTCAACCGTATATTGATCGGCAAAGGTCGCTTCCTCAAGTACCGCCCCTAACTCGCGGGTCTGGCTGCCTGAGGCATCGGGCAAAATGATGGTCAGCGTCGTCGGAGGGCTGACCGCCGCAGATTCCTCTGATTCCTCTTCAGATTTTGATCTCCCCGGCAACAGTGACCCACACGCGGCAACGGCAACAGGAACGAAGGGTGCTAACAACAGTAGATTTCGTCGCGTCACTGCGATTTTCCCTTCGAGCGGCCGCAGGCTTCTTTGCGTAAGTCCGGTTTCTTCTCAGCCTGCGGGATGCATTCGAGGAAAGTACGCCACCGGCCACCGCTCATACTCATCGTTGTGCTACGCTCTCATCTTGTTCTCGTCTACTCCGAACAACCTGCCGCCCTATGGGTGTAATGCTACCTTATAGAATGCTAGACAAAGCTGGGAATAACCTGAGATTCTTGCACATTACAGTGCATATGTCGGCTCAAGTTGCACAATGAGGCAATTCGTCGCCACCGCCAACCCGTGTATGCGGCACAAAGGAAGCCATTCCGTGTCATTAATCCTATCACGCAGGCGAAGCTGTATATAGGCGGACGACCACGGCTAGACCTCGCGGGCGGCAATGTCTTTGCGATAATAGCCATTCTCAAACGTGATGCGCTCGATGTTGTCATAGGCGCGCGCCCGCGCTGTGGGCACGTTTGCGGCTTGCCCTAATGTTAGAAGCACGCGGCCTCCCGCAGTGACAACCGCATCGTCTGCCAGATCGGTGCCGGCATGGAAGAGCAAGACGTCGTCGTCAAGCGTATCAAGTCCCGCAATGGAGTGGCCGGTGGTGTATGAGCCGGGATAGCCGCCGGAGGCGACCACCACGCCGCACGTGGCGGCGGGGTCCCACGTGACATCCACCTCCGCGAGCCGTCCCTCCACCGCGGCCTGAAACACCGCCACCAGATCGGCCTGCAGGCGCGGCAGGATGAGCTGCGCTTCAGGATCGCCAAACCGCACGTTAAACTCGACAATGCGCGGGCCGTCGTTGGTCAGCATGAGCTGCCCATAGAGCACGCCCACGTACGGATGCCCTTCCTGCGCCATGAGCATAACGGTGCGCTCCATGATCTCGTGATGAATGTAGTCCAGAGTCTCGGGGTCCACGAACGGCGCGGGAGAATAGCCACCCATGCCGCCGGTGTTGGGGCCCTCATCGCCGTCGAAGGCGCGCTTGTAGTCGCAGGCGGTGACGAGCGGCGTAATGTGGGTGCCGTCTGCGAAGGCGAAGACTGAAATCTCCGTGCCGCGCAGACACTCTTCGATCACGATGCTGTCGCCGGATGCGCCAAAGGCGTGCGCTTCCATTATGGTGTCTAGGGCTGCCAGTGCCTCGTCACGCGTTGCGCACACGAATACGCCCTTACCGGCGGTCAAGCCGTCGGGTTTGAGCACGACCGGTACGGGCGCTTGCTCTAGATAGGCCGCCGCGGCGTCCCGCTCAGTAAAGGTGGCAAAGTCGGCGGTGGGCAGACCATGCCGTTGCATGAAGTCCTTGGACCAGACCTTGCTCCACTCCAGTCTTGCCGCCGCCTGCGTAGGGCCAAAAGCGGTCTGGCCCGCGGCTTGCAAGGCATCAACTGCACCCAACGCCAGGGGATCATCCTGCGCGACTACGGTGAGGTCAATGGCATTGGCCGCTACCCAAGCGACCAGGGCATCTATATCAGTGGCTTCGATTGGGACGTTCTCAGCAAGGGTGGCGGTGCCGGCATTGCCCGGGGCGACAAAAAGGGCCGGCTTGAGCGGACTCTGCGCGCACTTCCACGCGATGGCGTGCTCGCGTCCGCCTCCGCCGACGATCAGAATGCGCATAGGTTGTTTACTCCAACGCTAGCAGTCCTGCACGAAAGTCAATTACCAAGCGCTCGCCGCGCAAGAAATCCAAGCCCAACACGCCATCTATGGCGGCGCGCGATGGCAGCGAATGGCAGAGTATGCGCAGGTTGGTCGCTGTTTTTCCTAGCGCCTCGATCTTTGCCACTCTCAGCAAGGGAACGGACAGAGCGCCACTACCGGTCGTGATGCGCGCCCATTGTCCCAGCGTCGCAGGATCGTATCCCAGGGATTGCGCTACTTCTCTGCTCACGATCGTTCTCGTGGCGCCGGTATCGAGTACGAGATCGACGATCTCACGACTGTCACGACCATGTATCCGGGCCGGAACGACAATCAGATGACCGTGCGGATCGAATGGAAAACTCATATGAGGAATTCGACATCATTGGGAAATGCGCCAAAGTAATGCACGGCGATTTCACTGGGCGCGCGGCCCTCCTCTCGCAGTCGCCACAGCACCTCATAGACGGCGACCCGATCCTCGTCGTGCCCGAGCACAACACCGCGAATGACCTCATTCATGGAGGTGAGTTCGGGCTCGCCGATCAGTACCCATTCCCCGTCGAAGGCAGACTCCATCTCCGCGTAGGTCATGATTTCCGCTTGCGTCTTCATAGCATTTTTGCTCCTGCGTCCTAGCCTAAATGGTAGCAGACAGTCCACTCTCCTAGGCACCTGTCGCGGCCACGTCCAAGCAGTCGCGCACTCCCTCCGCCGCCGATAATCAGAATGCGTATGAACCGTTTACTCCAGCGCTAGCTGACCTGCTCGAAAGTCGATGGTCAGCCGCTCGCCGCGCAAGAAATCCAAGCCCAACACACCGTCTATGCTAGCGCTAGGCGGTAGTGTATGGCAGAGAATTGGAAAGTCGGTTTCCATTTTACCCAATGCATGAATGCTAGCTAGCCGTACCTCAAGCACGGATTCTATACCGCTTCCGGTCGTAATCTCTGCTGGCCGGCCATCCTCTTCAAGTTTGAGTCCAGCGTATTGAAGGGCATCTTGATTGATCACTGTGGTGGTTGCGCCGGTGTCAAGTGCAAGCTCAACTATCACTTCTCGTTGCGGGCCGCCCAGCGTGGCAGGCACGATGATTAGTCCGCCACGGGGGTTGAAAGAAAAAGGCATTCTACAAGAGAAAGTCGACGTCTGTAGGGCGAGCACCAATGTACAGAATGGCTACGCGATTCAGGCGCCGCTGCCTAGCTTCGCGATACACCTCATCGCGGCTCTCGCAATGGAAGAGCACGGCACCGCGAACTACCTCATTCATGGGAGTCAGTTCTGGTTCGTCAATCAGCACCCATTCCCCGTCGAATGCCGCCTCAATCTCTGCATAGGTCATTATTTCCGCTTGCGTCTTCATGTCACAGTTGCCTCCCCAACGGTATCACCTAAATGCTACCAGATAGAACTCGGCTTGCGTGATGGCGGACGTGATGCAAATCCAAAGTCGTCGTTGCAGAAGGTGCCGCAGTTTCCGTGCAAGACTCAGCTATCGCCCAACTTGTACGTCCTCGCAGGGAGAATCGGAAGAAAAGCGATAGGAAGTATTGACACCCACTCCGCGTTCATGCGGCGGCCCTGCGTTTCGCTTCGGTCAGCCAATTTCAGCTCGTACGGATAAATCAGTCTGTCTTGCGGCAACGGTTCGTGCCCACGACTATTGAGAGGATTTTGCTTGGTCAGGCAGTTGACACTACTGATCCATGCTCGTTATAACTAGAGCAGAACGTATGCTTCTTTGCGGACAAGGAGGACGAGCGATGAATGAGTTGTTTACGCGACGTACTTTCTTAGCCGGCACGACATTGGTCGGAGCAGGCGCACTCGCTGCGGCGTGCGGACAACCCGCGCCGGCGATGGAAGAGCAGGAGATGGCGCCGGAACAGAAGGAAGAGGCCAAGGCTGAAGCCGAAGCGCCCAGCGGCCCCCAGGGCGAGGCGCTCTACTGGCACCGCGGTTTCTTTGACTTCGAGCCATGGGCCAAGGAATTTGCAGAGCAGAATCCCGGTCTGACGTTCAATGCCGTGGGTGAAGCCGACCGCCTGAACAAATTCGTCGCGGCCGTGGCGGCGGGCAGCCCGCCCGATGCCGTGGACGTGGGCGACTGGCAGACCGTTGAGCTTGGCGTCACGGACATTTCGCAACCGCTGAATAACTACTACAAAGCCTCGGGTGTGCTAAACCTCGCCGAGTTCTGGCCCAGCGTGTTGAGCTACCTCACGGACGCGCCCACGGGTAACTTGTACGGTGCGCCGTATGCGCCGGACCTGCGCGTGATGTACATCCACGGGGATACCTATCTTGAAGTCGGCCTGGACCCCGAGAATCCGCCGTCGAGCTGGTCCGACTTCGACACTGCCATCATCCAAACCACGAAGTTTGATGGTGACACGTTGGTGCGCGCCGGATGCCCGCCTTTCTGGGGTAGCGGCGGTACCGGGCTGTGGCTGCTGCTGCTCTGGCAATTAGGCGGCGACGTGATGGCCGACGACTGGTCGGAGGTCACAATCAATAGCCAAGAAGCTGTGCGCGCCTTGGACTGGCTGAAGAACATCCACGAGGTGCAGGGCGGTTGGGACGCGATTGCTCAATTGCGCGGCGACGGCCTCCATCGCAACAGCCACCTGGCTGAGGCCCGCGCGGTGCACTACTACGCGACCTTTGCCGAGCGCGGCCAGTGGTTCAAAGAAAACGCGCCGGACTTGAATTTCGGCTTTACACCGTGGCCCAAACCGGAGGGCGGCAAGGACGCCAACCTCGGCGGCAACCACACCGCCACGTTTGCTGTCAACGCGCCAAACCCGGACGCGATGTTCAGTTGGTTTGAGTACTTCTTAAGTCCCGATACGAACCTGCGCTTTGCCAAGCAGTACGACCGCGTGCCGGTGCGCGAGGCCTCAACCTCATCGCCGGAGTACACGGAGAACGACCCGTTCCGCGAACTGATCGCGCAACAGATGCCGTTCCGCCATTTCTACTACTCCGGGCCCGGCGCTACCGAAGCGCGCGACCACGCGCGGAACTTCGTGCCCGACGTAATGGCGGGAACCATCACCGCTCCGGAGGCGCTTGAAGCCGCCGAGCAAGGAATCACGGAACTGCTGGCCGGCTGGAACGAGCGCCTGGGACGGTAGCCCATTTCGCCGGAATCGCTATACCCTTGCATAGGCAAACCGAGACGATGAGAACGACGGTCGGTCTCTCGGGCGTCATGCCAGGAGGGGCGCGGCATGCCGCGCCCCTACGCGATGGGAAGCTGGAGACCGTGAGTTGCTGCCTACCTCCATAGCAAGGGTGCGGGCAGCGTTTGTACCGCTGACGGCAGTTGCATAGGCGCGATAGTGGTGAACCATAGCACCCGCCGGGGCGTTATGGTTCGGTAGAATGCCTGGCGGCATTGCCGGCCGGATAGTGATTCCACCTGAGAAGAACTGAGGATGATGACCGTACCCGAAGAGGGCATCCCCTTAACCAGCATCGCAGGCGCGTTCCCGCTCGACTTCCTCGATGCTCTCATCGAGCGCGTCTTGCAGAGTCGCGGCCAGGCGTCCGGCAGCGTACGCAAAGGACTCGACTCGGCAATAGACGAGAGCATCCGGGTGCCCGGCTTTCGCTCTGCGAGTAAGGCGCACCCTTCCCAGCTCAAGCGGCCCGTGCTGGGGGAGGTGGTGAAGTACGGCAACGACCGGCTCTTCGGCGAGGCGCTCCGGGCGTGGGCGGAATCGCAGCAAGAGCTTCACACTCTCGTCGAGCGCCATCTCCGCAGCCAAGACCTGCCGGTGGAAGGTCCAAACCGTCGGCAGGGAATCTTCAACGGGTTTTGGCTGCGGGTCGAGTGGAATGATACGGTTGACATGATCGTCCAGCAGAATCCCGATTTCAATGCGGACGACGTTGGCATGATGGTGTGTTACCTCTCTGGCATGGCGGTGGGGCCCGCGGTAACCTCTCCCCTACTCACCTCGTGGATCCACGAACTGAGTGAGCTTCCCCTCGACACCCCTGAATGGGATGAAATCGGCGCATTCGTGACAGTTGTCAGCGAGATGGCCGACGATATCGCCATCGAGCGAATCGGGGTCATTGTCAGGCATTGCCGCAAGACTTTCCGGGAGATGCAAGACGAATTCGCGACGGAATTGGCCTATCTTGCGCTGGACATTGGCGCATGGGCGGAAACGGCCATTGCAAGACCGGCCGGCCTCACCGACGCGCTGGATTTGGCGGAGGACTTGAGGCGCAACCTTGCGGAGTACCAGGGGGTTCGCCCTCAAGCGCCTTCCAGGCAGGAGGAGGAAGAACGGGCGCCCGTACGAGCGGAGCGGGAGGCCGCTATCTTGGAAATCGTCACCAGATGGTCAGACACGTTTCCAGCAATGGATAGTGTGAACGGCGGCGAGACGCCCGGTGATGCGGCCGACGTACCCGGTGCCGCCGCGGCGGGTGAGGAGACCGATCAAGACCGGACGCCGCCCGCCGCAGCCGAGCGGGCCGACTCCGTCGCAGACGCGGAGACGCAAGAAACGCCGTCTCGGGAGGACTACCAGTCGCTGCTCTCCGATTGCGAGCAGCTCGAACGAGAGCGCGGGTGGTTCAGAGATGAGATCGACCGGTTGCAATCTGAGCACGACCGGCTCGCCCAAGCCAACACCTCTGTGGAAGCGGAAAGACGGTCGTTGGACAGCGAGAATATCGAGTTGAGAGCCAAGCTGAAGCAGGGGCCCGACTTGGAGGAGTACTGGCGGCGCTTCTACGGGGCGTCCCCGTTCGAGCAGGTGAAAAACGTCAACGAAGCAATCTCGCGCGCACAGGAGCTGTTTCCCGAGCAACTGGTTTTTGCCCTCAACTCGAAGTCCGATAAGGAGAGTCCGTTCCAAAGACCGGCCGAGGCGTTCGCCGCGCTGGTGTGGCTTGCCACGGACTACCATCACCTGCGGTGGACGAAACCCGGTGAGGATCCGCGCTTCGAAGAGCGCCTGAAGAAATCCTGTCCCGGCTGGTCGTACAAGCCGCATCAGTCCAACGCAACCAAAAAGCAGTTCGTAGAGTGGTACGAAACCGTGGTGGAGGGCCGACGCTATGAGCTAGGCGAGCACCTGGGCAAGGGTACCAGCGCCGACCCGCAAAAGACGATCCGAATCGCGTTCGCCTGGGATGATGAACGCGGCCGGGTGGTCGTCGGCTACGTCGGTGTTCACCAGAGGAACCGCCGCTCCTGACACGGTTTCTATGAGAACGACACGCAGGCCGTGCGCACGACCCGCAACACCGTTTCTTGGTCGAAGCGCGTCTCGTACTCCTGCGAGATTTCGTCCGTGAGACGCATGCCCTCCGCGCCCGGCCACGTCAGGATGATAAGCACCTTGGAGCGCTCACGCTCTATAGCACCGTTGGAGCCGCGCCATTGTCCAGCGCCGTCTACGACCGTCAGCCCGTCAGGAAAGCGAGGCGTAACCGTATCCGCTAGAAAGGCAGCCCAGGCTTCATCGCTTACCACCTCAACGCCGGCGCTGCTGCGACCGAAGAAGAGCTGGTATTCGGCAAAAGCGTCCGTGCCCTCCGGGCAGGAGGATACGGCGTAGGCGCTGCAACCTACCAGGATAAGAACGGCAATGGAAATCGAGAAGACGCACAGTAATCTGCGCACATTAGCACCTCCGAAAAGACGTCTACATGCTCAACCTAGGCCCACGTGGGCATTCCGGTAGCTCACGAGAGATGTTCCTTTTGAAAGCATTTGCACTACCCGAACCTGCGGCCGGGGAGACCCTCTTCTCCCTGGGGAGTGTACAGACCGGGGCAATAGGGAATAGTTGCTCGGGGTGAGGGGAAAGAGATGCCGGTCCGGCCCATATTGACAGTTTGGCAGAGTTACCCAAGAGTTCCCATGCGAGAGCTTCTACGAGCTCAAGCACGAATGTCGCCTAGCGTACCCGGTACCGCGCGCCTTGCGAGAACGCATGCTCTTGGCTTCGCCAGAGCTTGTCACGCGGGCATACTGAAACACAGTTATAGCTGTGAACAGTATACTGCACGCAGGCACAGTAGTAAGTAAGAGTTCGGACCCGCATGTCGCGCGATCAGAAGAAAGCGTAGTGCAAATGCCGATGCAATCTACCGGGATTTCCCCAAGTCCTGAGCCAAGAAAATTCGACGACTCCAGCGACTGGATGCGGGGTATCACCCGCACATGGCAGTTCCTGCCGCCGGTCGACATGCGGGCTGTCATCACACCGCACGAGGTCGAGGCGGCCAGCGGACACACGTTTGTCATCACGCTGACGGCGGGGCCGGGTCTCATCCTAGCCGCTGGCGCCCATATCACGGTGGAAATCCCGGATTGCTGGGATTGCCATTTAGGCAACTGCTATCGCCGGGGTGTGCAAACGCTCGGCAGCCGCGACCAAATCCGCGCGGGCTATGGCGCGTTTGCCGACGTGGCGTGCACGAATGCTGACGTGCAGCTCGCGCTTGCTGTCTCCTATGGACGCCATCTCGATCTGCTCGACGTCGTGGTGCAAGCCGGCACGCTGCAGGCGGGAGACGAGGTGCAGATAACGCTTGGCGCACCTGACGGCAATCTGCTGCAGGCCCAGAAGTTCGCCCAAACCGCCATTTTCAGCATCGGCGTTGACGTGGACGGCAGCGGAGAGTACCGGCAAATCGCCAACTTCCCCACGGTGAAGGTGGTGGGCGCGCACACGGCCGACCGCTTTCGCGTCTTCGCGCCTGCCGTGGTGCAGCCGGGTGAATTATTCGACGTGCGGGTGCTGCCGGTGGATATCTATAGTTTCAATCCCGCGACGAGCTATGCCGGCGCGGCACAGGTGTTCGCGCCGGAGGGCGTGGAGACAGAAGACCGCGTGGCAGTAGACACAACAGGGCAGCCCTTAGGGCAGACCATTGCCGTTACCGCCAAGACTACCGGCGTACACACGCTCAGCGTTTTCGACCCCGTAGCGGGCATCTCCGGCCGGAGCAATCCCATCGGTGCAGGTTTCTTGCCGGACCGGGGGGTTTTCTTTGGCGAGATGCACAGCCAGATGTGGCACAGCATGGGTACAGGCACGACGGAGGAGTTCTTTGCGTGGGGCCGGAACGTGGCCGGACTCGACTTCTGCGCGCCTGCCAATCACTACAACTGGCGCTTTGAAGTCACAGACGATATCTGGCAGGGACTCGTCCACGACTGCAATCGTCACAACGACCCCGGCCGGTTCGTCACGCTGGTCAGCTTTGAATGGGGCGGCATCGGTGGCAGCGGACACAAGAACATCTACTACCGGGGGGATAGCGGGCCGTTCCACTATTGGTACCAGGGCGAGCACCGCGATCCCAACGCGCTTTGGGAGGATATGGCGGCACGCGGCTTGGAGGCGCTCACCGTGCCCCACCACCCCAAGTCCATGGGCGGCGCCGACTGGCGCTTCCGCAACGACCGCTATCAACGACTGGTCGAAATCTGTTCCATGTGGGACATTGCGGAAGAGGCCGGGCCGCTCAGCGTGCAGGCCGCCTTGGCGATGGGACACCGCCTCGGCTTTGTCGGCGGCACGGACAGCCACTACGGTCTGGCCAATCAGGGCAGCTTTCACGTGAACGACGGCAACGGCCTGGCGTGCGTCGTGGCGCCGGAATTAACTAGAGAGGCGATTTGGCAGGCGCTCTACGACCGCCGCTGCTACGCTACCACCGGCGACCGCATCCTGCTGGACTTCACCATTGACGACAAGCCGATGGGCAGCGACAACGCCGCCGACCTAAACAGTGTAGGGCCGCGCCGCCTGCGCATGCGCGCAGCAGGCACCGCGCCGTTCACCCGCGTCGAGGTCATCCGCAACAACCAGGTGGTCTTCAGCGCCGACCCACACAGCGACGTGTGGGAAGATGAATGGACCGACACCGCCGACCTCGCCGCCGCCGCCTTTTCACCCACGTTTCCGGACGACCACCCGTTCGTCTACTACTACCTGCGCGTCTTCCAAGCCAACCGCCAACGCGCGTGGAGCAGCCCGATCTGGTTCACTCAGGAGGAGTGAAAGTTATGTTCGCGTTTGATAAGGATGTTAGGAATTGACTAAGCCGGTACCCGCCAGACCGAAGATATACCATATTGTCCACGTTGATCGATTGCCATCTATTGTCGCGAATGAATGCTTGTGGTCAGACTTGGAGATTTCGCGGCATCGGGTTTCGGGAACCACTATTGGCATGAATAACATCAAGTACCGGAGGCTGCATGTATTGACTCTCAATAGCCATCCAGGCTTGTATGTGGGCAATTGCGTACCGTTTTATTTCTGCCCGCGATCCGTCATGCTCTACGTAATCCACATGGCCGACCATCCTGAACTGGAGTATAGAGACGGCCAAGCTCCCATTATTCACTTGGAGGCAGATGTGCACGAGGTGGTCGCCTGGGCGGAACAGAATAGTCAACGCTGGGCTTTCACAACTTCAAATGCTGGTTCACGGTTTTTTGATGACTATTCGGATCTGGCGGATTTAGATAGGGTGGACTGGAATGCGGTGAAAGCTCACTATTGGAGCGAATGCAGGGAAAGCAAGCAGGCAGAATTCTTGATCGAACGCTTATTCCCTTGGGAACTCGTGTCACGCATTGGCGTGCGTTCCCAGCACATTCAAAATCTAGTCCAGAAAGCCATAGGAAAACCTCGCCACCACCCAAGTGTCGAGATTATGCCGCACTGGTATTATTGACAGGGAATGGAGTGCCGACATGATAGAGTACAAGACTGGCGACATTCTTGCCGAAAATGTCGACGCCCTTGTCAACAGTGTCAATTGCGTCGGCGTCATGGGGCGTGGAATTGCGCTGCAATTTAAGAACGCTTATCCTGAGAATTTCAAGGCATATTCTGCTGCATGTAAGCGTAACGAAGTGAAACCGGGTCACATGTTCGTGTTTGAGACTGGCTACCTAGCCAGTCCGCGCTACATAATCAATTTCCCTACCAAACGCCACTGGCGTGGTAAGAGCCGAATAGAGGATATTGATGCTGGTCTTGTAGCTCTAGCGCAAGAAATCAGAGAGCGAGACATACGCTCAATTGCAATCCCTCCCCTGGGTAGCGGATTGGGTAAGCTGGACTGGCAAGCAGTGCGCCAACGTATTGAGGTAGGGCTGCAGGAACTCACTGATGTCAGAGTAATCGTCTTCGAACCGGGTGGCGGGCCAGCAGATGGGAAGGTAAATCAGTCGACCGACGTACCACGGATGACCCCCGGAAGGGCGGCCTTGGTCGGCTTGATGGATCAATACGTCCGCAGTTTGCTTGATACGTCGGTGACGCTCTTGGAAGTCCATAAGCTCATGTACTTTCTGCAGGAAGCGGGCGAGCCCTTAAGACTCAAATATCAGAGGAAACCACTTGGCCCGTATGCCGAAAACCTACGGCACGTCTTAAGGGCCGTTGAGGGTCATCTCATTGCAGGCTATGCCGATGGCGGTGACTCGCCTAACAAAGAGCTCGAACTGGTTCCCGGCGCTATAGATGACGCCCGCGCTTTCCTCGAAAACCATCTGGAAACCGGCGCGCGCTTTGACAGGGTTTCAATGCTAGTCGACGGTTTTGAATCGCCTTTCGGTCTCGAATTGCTGACGACGGTGCACTGGGTGGCCCGTGAGCATCCGAACGCATCAGAGGCAGAGATCATCGACCACACGTATGACTGGGGCAGACGCAAGCGACAATTCTCGGAGCGCCAAATTCGCCTAGCGCTCGGAATTCTCAAAGAGCAAGGCTGGCTTGAAGAAAACCAACCTTCGGGTGCAATTGAGTCCTAAAGAGTGCGTGATTGGGCCGGCAGCGTTGCACATGAATAACCCGGTCATTCTGGCAAAGAGCCGACACAGTTCGTGATATGGGCCAGAACCATTGGTGCGTGATTAGATCGCGGCAGCTTGCCGTCATGCTCCTTCACCCCCATCCTAACCTTCCCCCGTCAAGGTAGGAAGGAGTTTCGCAAAGATCTCCAGAGGAAGCGTGGACTAGCAACTGAACCTCCCGACAGGCCCAATGCTCTACTCCGGCGTGCGCTGCAGGGCTTCTTCAACGCGCCGCAGGGAGTCTTGGGTCGTGCGCAGTTCCTGGAGCAGTTCTTCCCGGGACGCGGGCACTTCCAACATGCGCAGACGCTCTTCCTTGGCTTCGTCCATAGTGCTCACAACGACGGCAATGAACAGGTTGGCCCCGATGAACGTGGTGATTATTACGAAACTGACAAAGTAGACCCAGGCGAACGGCACTGCATTGAGCGCAGTTTGCATGATGTCTGACCAGCCGTCCAGTGTTACCACCTGAAAGAGCGATAGTACGGAATCGCCCAGCGTTCCCCAGTGCTCCGGGTCGTGATCCCCAAGAAGACTATTTCCGTAAACGGCGTACAGATAGATAACGATGCACAGCAGCATCAGGATGTGCGCCATGTCCGGTATGGAGCGAAACATCGTTGTAAGGATTAAGCGCATTGCCTTGATGGTCGTTAAGTCCTGAAGCAGCCGCAGCAGGCGCACGACAACGACGAGTAGCGCGAAATCGGCGGCAAACTCAAAGACGGCGATTCCACCTATGATGGAAGTGATTACGAGGAAGTCAAAGACGTTCCAAGGGTCTCTGAAATACCGGTCTACTCTTGGCGCGACTGCTAGTATCTTGAGGAAGACTTCCAGGACGAGCACGAGCAGCATAAGAATGATGAACAACCCCATCCAGACTTGGTACCGTTCAAACAAGACGTCAGAAGTAGCCAGCCCGTGCAGAATCGACGTGCCGACAATGAGCAAGACGAGGATGTATTCGAACATCCGTGCGTGTACGATACGGTGCGCTAAGCTTCGCATGCCTTCGCTCCTCCTCGCGGCAAGAAATACACTATCGGGCTAGTCGTTTGTCACCATTATAGTGATGGCTACACCGATTTCAGTTTGCTGGGCGCGTCTTAGCAATACAAGCGACGGGCCGCTCGTTCGCGAAAATCCGCCAAGGTAACCGCGGGTGCGGTGAGGAGCGTCAAGTCAACGCAAGATAAGGTAACGAAAGCACACGATATGAGTCGACGAGTGTTGCGCAAGCAGTTTATCGCGGCAATCGAAGCGGGGGATGAGAACCGGGTCGCCGAGATTGCCGCTGCGGACCCCAGCATCGTCAACGCGGCCAACTCGCACGGGCACGTCCCACTCGGCGCTGCCATTGGCACCGGCTGTCTCGAACGCATCAAGCAGTTAGTTGCGCTGGGCGCCGATCCAAGCCATGCCTACCACGGTCGCACCTTGCTGGATGCGGCGGCGTTTAGCGGACACGCGGACATCTTTCGCTATCTCGTCTCGTTCGGCATGCAGCCAAGCGTCCATCACGCCGCTGCACTTGGTGAATTCCGCCTCTTGGGACAGATGTTGACGGAAAATCCAGCCTTGAGGGAACCTACGGTAGCGGGTGGCCGTTGGCGCATCACGCCGTTGCACGCTGCCGTGATCGCAGGTAACCGCGAAACCGTAGAGTTTCTGCTTGGGCAAGACGTGCCTGTGGACGCACTGAACCACAACGGCCACACCGCACTGGCACTGAGCGCGGAGCATCCGCCGAAGGAGGGCCGCGCACCCATCGCCGAGCTACTGCTCGCCCACGGCGCGGACGCAAACGCCGCTGCCGGACACCACGGCGGCACTGTGCTTCACCGTGCCGTCATCCATGGCAACATTGCCTTGGCTCGCTTGTTGTTGGAGCACGGCGCCGATCCGAACCGCCAGGATTGGTCGGGCAAGACGCCGCTCCATCACGCGGTGGCGAAGAATCGAAAGCTTGTGGAATTGGTGCTGGCGTTCTCACCGAATCTTGCGTTGGAATCCCGCGACGGGGAGACACCGTTGCAGTATGCGCAACGTTTGCGAAAACGTGCGCTCGTGCAACTGTTGAAGGTTGGGGAGTAGGCGTGAACGACGCAACCATCCTTTATTAACCCGGCACAGTACGTCGCATAAGGCGCATTGAGAATCTGGCAATTCGCTCGCAATTGCTGTGAATTTGGGCGGCAACATCATCCGCCACTCCGGCGAAAAGCCTGCTCTGAGCTTGCCGAAGAGCCTGCCCTGTACGCGATACGGGGCCGGAACCCATCTTTATCAATTTGCAGTCAAGAGTGACGAGCGGGGGACGAGCCCCAATGCTGTCGCTCTGACTTTCTTGGCATAGAACATGGCGTTCTCAATACCTTACACTTCCGGTAGCGCAGGCCCTTCGGAGACCTTGGCATAACCCTTGCCGGGGCGGGAAAGTCCCCTCTCCCTGGGGAGAGGGTTAGAGCCTGCCCCGTACTCGATACAGCGTATCGACACGATACGGGGGTGAGGGGGAAACTCCCACAATCTGGGAGCTATTTTGCCATTATTGCATTTTTGCGTATCAGTCTTACTGGTAAAGAGGATGGGGTAAACGGAAATCCCCTCACCTCGGCCCTCTCCCCAAGAGGACGTCTCATAAATGCATCGCTCGGTGTAGACTTGCCCTTCGACAGGCTCAGGGCGAACGTAACAGGCAACAATCCGTTCATGCTGAGCTTGTCGAAGCACGATATGGCTTTTCGAGTCGACTTATGAGACAGCCTCCCAAGGAGAGGGAGTAGCTCGTGCGCCTCCGGCCGGGTTTACGCAAAGGTCTCCTTAGGCAGAGCCTGTGCAGAGCACTTCGACAAGCTCAGCACAGGTTCTGCCGCGAAGTGCTCAGCACAGGCTTGCAACCCCGTATCGAGTACGGGGCAGGCTCCACGTCTGTTGCAGGGTCCAACTCCTGCGCACTCGTTTCTGTCAGAGGAGATGTTAGAATCACGCCTTGTGCAGTTGACATGGTCGCACTGCCGTGTACGCTGGCGGGGGACAAGCCCCCGCGCGACACGTTGCCGTGAATGCACAGGTGCGAAACGGCGCAGAATTCACGACACCTGCCCTCGCTCCTAGTGATGAGAGTGATGAGTCTCCGCGTGGAGTATCGGCTCTCTGCTTTCCCACCGCAGGGCGGTGTGGTAGAATGCCCGTAATCATTGAGGCGACTTTCCGCTTGCTCTTTCCCCACTAGTTCCGGAGTGCAGATTGGCGTGGAGATTTCCTGGTACGGCAACGGATGTTTCCGCTTGCGCAGCCAGCTCGGGACGGTAATTACCGACCCCTACCCGCCCAACCCCGCGCTACGTTTACCAAGGCTCAGCGCCGCCGTTCTTGCGGTCAGCGATTCCACACTGTGTGATGACACGGCTGTTACGCGAGAAGACCATAGTTTGCTCGTAAACGGTCCAGGCGAGTATGAAATCGGGGGCATCTTCATCGTCGGTGTGCCCATGCACAGCCGCGGGCAGGCTGCCGTAACAGCATTTGTATTTGAGATGGAAGGCTTGTCGGTCTGCCATCTTGGGTTGCCCTGGCAGATGCCGACCTCCGCGCAAATTGAGAATCTCGGCAACATAGACATTTTGTTCTTACCCGTGGGAGGGCCGGGCCGTATCGGCGTGCAAGCGGCTTCGGACCTAGCGAGCGAGTTAGAGCCCAAAGTGCTGGTGCCGATGTATTTTAGCCTGCCGAACGCACCCGATGACCGCTTTAATCCCCTGGACCGCTTGGCGCACGAGCTTGGCACGAAGCTGCCGGAACCGGAAGCATCCTTCAACACGCGGCGCCGGGGTGGGATCGGTCAAAACACGGTCGTAGTCCTGGAGAGCCGGGCGCAATCGCGGCGAGAAAGTGTCGCACAAAAGTGAGTGAATCCATGGCCGACACCGTTGGAAACGCAGACTCCGTCGAAGACGCCGACTCCGTTGAAGACGCCAATATACGGCATGTTGCCAAGCACATATTCGTCACCGGCGGCGTGGTTTCCTCTGTCGGCAAAGGGGTCACGGTGGCGGCCATCGGACGGCTGCTCAAGAGCCGGGGCATCCGCGTCTCCATTCAAAAGCTCGATCCGTATATCAACGTCGATCCGGGCACCATGAGTCCCTACCAGCACGGCGAGGTTTTTGTGACGGAAGACGGCGCGGAGACCGACCTCGACCTCGGCCACTACGAGCGCTTCATCGATGAGCCTCTCACCCGCGAAAGCAACGTGACCTCCGGCCAGGTGTTCGAGCACGTGATCGAGAAAGAGCGGCGCGGGGACTATCTGGGCGGCACGGTGCAGATGATTCCCCACATTACGGACGAGATTCGCGAGCGCATCCTGCGGGTAGGCGAGACCACGAATGCGGACGTCGTCATCGTAGAGGTGGGCGGCACGATCGGCCATATCGAGAGCTTGCCCTTCATCGAGAGTATCCGCCAACTCCGGCGCATGCTCGGTCGGGAAAACGTCTTCTATATCCATGTGACGCTGCTCCCGTACATTGGCTCGACCGGTGAACTCAAGACGAAACCCACGCAGCACAGCGTCCAGGAATTACGTCGGCTCGGCATCCAGCCGGAAATGATCATCTGTCGTTCCGACTACGAAATGCCGCCGGAGCTGCGCGAGAAGATTGCGCTCTTCTGCGATGTGGACGAACCGGCCGTAATCCCGCTGGTTACGTTCTCTTCCATCTACGAAGTGCCGATGTATTTGGAAAATATCGGTATCGGCAATTTGCTGGTGGATGCCCTGCGCCTGCCGGCACAGGAGCCGGACCTCTCCATTTGGGAGAAGATCGTGGAGCACGTCACGAGCAGTCACGCGCCGCTGGAGATCGCCATCGTCGGCAAGTATACGCAACTACCGGACGCCTACCTTAGCGTGACAGAGGCGCTGCGACACGCCTGTGCGGCGAATCAGGTGAACCTCAAACTCAAATGGGTGAACGCCGAGGACGTGGAAACTGACGGGCCGGAAGCGCATCTCGCCGACGTACGCGGAATAGTTGTGCCGGGCGGCTTCGGCCCCCGCGGCATCGAGGGGAAGATCATGGCGGCGCGCTATGCCCGCGAGAACAGTATTCCATACCTCGGGCTTTGCCTCGGTTTGCAGGTTGCCGTTATAGAATTTGCGCGGGCCGTGTTGGGCGAGCAGGCGAACAGTACGGAATTCGATCCGGAATCGCCCCATCCTGTGATCGACCAAATGGAAAGCCAGCGCGGCGTTACAAAAAAAGGCGGAACCATGCGGCTGGGCGCGTACCCCTGTGCGCTAGAGCCGGGCACCATCGCTGCGGCAGCCTACGGCGAGTCTCTCGTATATGAGCGGCATCGCCACCGCTGGGAGGTCAACGACCGCTACAAGGACGTCTTGGCAGAGCGTGGTTTTCGGGTGAGCGGCGTCTGGCCGGAAGGCGGCTTGGCGGAGATCATGGAGCGCACCGACCATCCGTTCTTTGTAGGCAGCCAATTCCATCCCGAGTTCAAATCGCGCCCCAACCGCCCCCATCCCCTTTTCGCGGCCTTCGTGCGCGCCGGCAAGCAGGTCCATCTGGAAGGCGACCAGGAGCCGCTGCCTATCGGCGGAAGCGAAGACATGCTCTCCTCATCGCCGTTGCTGGGGCCGGCTGAAGAGGAAGTCACAGTACCGAGCGGCCAATTGCCGTAGCGGCGCAGCTTGCGGCTCCCGCGTCCCTCGTTTCACGTGTGCTCTTCCCCCGCCGGTGTATGGAATCGAGTGCTCTGGTGCAGATTGCACCAAGAGCGGAGGTTACGGTCGCTAGTCTCATCCGGACGCAAAGATTAGTGGGACCTATCCTTGGAGCGCCGTAGCCACCCACGGTGAGTATGTGTAGTCCGGTGTGCAAGATCACCGAAAGAACGTGTAGTGCATGTATAGAGAGCGTAAACATGGATGAAAATGGCCTAGCAGGCCTTGGCGTAGCAGTGATCGGCTTTGGCGTGGGGCGCAGTCACATGCGCGCGTATCGGGAGATCCCCGGTGTGCGGCTGGTTGTGCTCTGCGATACCGACGAGGAGCGGCTGGCGCAGGCGCGGCAGGAGTTTGACGGCATCGCCACGACGAGCGACGTCGAAGCAGCCGTGAGCCGCGACGACGTTCACGTGGTATCGGTCTGCACACCCGACCACCTGCACTACGAGCATTGTCTCGCCGCCCTCGCCCACGGCAAGCACATCCTTTGCGAGAAACCCATGACCACCAGCGAGCCGCACGCGTGGGACCTCGTACGACGGGTCAGAGAGGCTGACGTGCGCTTTGCCGTGGGCAACGTCAACCGCTTCGTGCCGCAGTTCGCGGCCATCCACCAATTTGTGGAGGAAGGGCGGCTGGGCGAGCTCTTCTTCGTGGAAAGCGATTACATCCACGACATGCGCAACGTCTACCAACGTACCCCCTGGCGGGCCGATCCGGTGAACCCCCAAAACGCGTGGTTCGGCGGCGGTGTGCATCCCATGGACTTGGTGCGTTGGGTTGCGGGCGACGTGACGGAAATCACCTTGTACGCGAACAAGTGCGCCAGCACACCGGAGTTCCCCCTGCCGGATACGTACATCAGCATCCTCAAGTTTGCCAACGGCTGTCTCGGCAAAGTGTGGGAGACGTCGGCCATTCGCCGTGTGCCGGGGCACGTGGTGAACTTCAACGCCTACGGCGCGGAAGGCACCATGCTCACGAATACGCTGGAGATGGAAGCAAAACTCTGGCTGAATTGGGGCGTGGAAGGCCAAGCGGGCGCGCAGACGCTGCCATTCCGCCGCACCATTGGCCACCCGGTGCTGGACGAACTCACGCACTTGGTGGACTGCATTCGCACCGGCGAGACGCCGCTAGTGGATGCCCTGGAAGGCGCAAAGACCGTGGCCACCCTCGCTGCGGGTATGCGCTCGCTGGAGAGCAGCAAGCCGGAGCAGGTGAACTCCTGGCCGTGAGCAGGCAGCGGTCAGCAGATAGCGCTAACGCAGAGAGATAAGGCTTGGGTATGTTGCGCGTTTAGGCGGTGGGGGCTCTGTTCCGTCATTTCCGTGAAAACGGGAATCCATCTTAAGCTTCCGGCGTTACCAACGTAGGGGCACGATATATCGTGCCCCTACACCTTTCTGTGCCAGCAAGGATTGAGTTTCTTGCCCTCACCCCGGCCCTCTCCCAGCGGAGACCCTCGCATATCACCACTTTCAAGCAGGGGCACTCCCTCTCCTGGGGGAGAGGGTTGGGGTGAGGGGGACTTTTTGCTACGATGGCCCTTTACGCTGGGCAGTGTCAAGATGTATCAGGGCAGATTTGGTGTGCATATGGAGAGATTTCAGGAGATTCACCCTCACCCCCGTATCGAGTACGGGGCAGGCTCTAGCCCTCTCCCGTCGAGGGAGAGGGAACTATTTCGCTACCGCTTGAGTTTCGCAAAGGCCTCCAGCGGGAGAGGGTGTAATCGCGCGGAGTCCTGACGTTCGTCACGGACAGTCCCTACGCCAAAAACAAGGGAACGCGCAGACCAATGTTGCCCCAAAAACTCAGACCAGCACCTGAGTGGCGACCTTCCACAGACCTTGGACCACGTCGGCGCAGTCGGCGTCGGTGTAGCCCGGCCCAATGCCGATGAGGACGGCGCGGGCCATAATCGCTTCCGTGCGCGGGCAGAGGCCGGAGGCGAATTCCTGCGTGAGTGCGCCGACCGCCGGACGGTAGTTCTGCAGCGCCTCGATGGTGTAGACCGGTTTGCCGCCGTAGACGTGCCGCGCCGGAATGCCTTCCGCGCGGAGCGCCTTCACGAATGGTCCGGTGTTCTCGGGATCGTCCAGCAGCAGGCCAAACGCCACGCCCGCCACGCCGTCGGGATCGGGCAGGTGACGCAACGTCACGCCGGGCAGTCCCGCGACTTCGCGCTTGATCGTGTCGTGGGCATGCCGCATGTGGTCGATGATGCCCGGCAGCTTGCGAAGTTGCGCCAGCGCCAGGGCGCCGGCGAGTTCGCCCATGCGGTAGACCTCACCCGGAAATGCGTCGAGCTGCCCGGGCGGGTAAGCGGTCAAATCGCCCATGGTGTCGTCCGGCGCGCTCGTCTCGATAGTCATGCGCCCGAAACGGTAATTGCCGTGATCGTGATAGCGCACCGCCCGTTCGAACATCGCCGGCTCGCTGGTGGTGACAAACCCACCCTCGCCAGCGGTGATGATCTTGTTGACCTGCAGGCTAAATGCGCCCACGTCGCCCCACGCGCCGATGGGCTTGTCTTTGTAGGCCGCGCCGGCCGACTGGGCACAGTCCTCGATTACGGGGAGATCGTGCCGCCGCGCGATGTCCATGATCGTGTCCATCTCGGCGGCCACGCCGCTGGTATGCACCGGCATGATGGCGCGCGTGCGGGACGTGATGCGGTTCTCGATGTCGTCGGGAGCAAGGGTGAACGACTCGTTGACGTCGGCAAATACCGGTATGGCCTGATGCGCGGCAACGGTGCCGGGCGAAGCGATGAATGTGAGCGCGGGCACGATGACCTCGTCGCCGGGGGCAATATCGAGGGCTTTCAAGCCGACTTTGAGGGCGGCTGTGCCTGACGTGACGCCCAGCGCATACGCCGTGCCCATCATGCGGGCCGCTTCACGCTCCAATGCGGCAACTTTGTCCGGCTCATTCACGCCGTAGAAGCGGAAGGGCGCACGGCGCTCCAGCACCTCGAGGACCAGTTCTCTCTCTTCATCGCCAATCAGACGCGCGCCGGGATAGCCGGTCTCCAAAGGGGCAGTGCGGACCGGCTCGCCGCCGTCTACGGCCAAGCGTTCAATTTTCGTTGCCATGTTCTGTTTCTCCTTGATGTCGGCTACCGGTGTCACGACGCATTCACTGGAGATGCACGACATGTCGTGCCCCTACGCTTTTCCAAAACTGCTCTCGGACGGCCCCGACCGGCCGCGCTTACCGAACTATGGTTTCGACAGGCGTTCGCGCGTCAAGAGAGCCCTTCTGATCCGTCACTCCTGTAAGTGTTGAGTAATTCGTTGACAGAATCCGCTTTCCATTCTGAGGAGTTGACGGTGCATGTCATTCCGAGCGGAGCGAGGAATCTAGGGCCCATGGAACGTGTTGCCCAATAGGCTCAACATCTTAGCTCCCTCTCTTCGCTGCGCTTCGTTCGGAATGACATGTGTACTAGTCATGTCTAACACTGCGAAAGGTTGCTTTTGATCTCAAATCTGTCAACGAATTACCTGACATTTACAATTCCCGCGTGCGCGGGAATCCATCTTCTCTTCCGGCCTCAGCCGTCTAAATGCATGACCGCAAGGTCCAAACTATCCCCGACTTGGGCCACGTATCGTGTCGATTCGCCGTATCGCCCACGGGGCAGGCTCTTCGGCAAGCTCAGAGCAGGCTTTCCGCCGGAGTGACGGACTTACCCACTAATGCGGTGGAGAAAGAGCACGAGCTACCGCTTCTTGGTATGCAGATGCTTGTCCTTCAAGATGACCTTCTCCGCCGTGCCGCCCATGATGGCTTCACGTTGCTCGTCGCTCATGGGGAAGTTGCGTAAGAACTCTACCTGCGGCAGCGGCTGCCAGGGATGGAGATAGTCGGTGCCGAGCATGAGTTTCTGCCAGTTGCGTTGGATGAAGCCCTCGGTAAAGTCGAGATCGCGGGAGATGGCATTGTAGCCGGAACCCGCCGACAGGTCGCCGTACATGTTGGGGTATTCCTGCAAGAGGCGCTCGGTGCTGCCGCCGGGCGTGACCTTACCCGGGGGATAGCCGACCCTGCTGGCCCGCTTGAAGTCTGCGGAAATCTCCGCCCACCACGCTGGTCCGTGACCCATGAAGACCGTATTGGGACACTCCTTGAGCACGCGCTCCATTCCCGGCTGGCCGTCCTCATCGGTGCAGAGATTCAGGTCCAGGTGCAGCATCACCGGCAGGTCGAATTCACCGGCCAGGGAAAAAAGCTCAATGGCGCGGGGATCGTCGATCGCCAAACCGTTCTTATGCTCGCCAAAACCCATGATGCCCTTGGCGACCATTCTTTCCAGCAGCATGCGTTTGTTCACGGAGTTGCGCGGATCGATGACGCCAAACGGGATGAACCGCTCCGGGTACCTCTTCCAATCTTCCAGTGCCTCCGCCGTGAGGAAGTATTCCGGAAAGGACTCCGGACTCTCCAAGGGCAGGAGCACAGACATATCCACGCCCATCTTGTCCATGCGGTTCACCATCTGGTCCGCCGACATGGTGATGGCGTTGCCCATACTCCATCGCCCACGGCAGGTGTGCGTGTGGACATCGATAACCATAGTGCGTCTTTCCTTCCGAGAAGATTCTGGCTGGGTTTTCTGCGTTTGCCGTTGCTCGTGTTGATAGGAGTATACCGTATTCGGACGATTGACTTTGGCGAGGAGGCAATGAGGGAGACCTTCGCGCGCAATCTTGTTCAGACACCTCCGGGAGCGCCTTAGTTACACTCGTGCGCGGACGGCGATATACTTAGAGCCAAATCAACTTGGCAATTGCCCGTTCGCCCTAGGCCAGCCTGTACTAAGATTGCTGTAGGCTCAAAGCGTGAGCGGCAATTGGTTTACGCGAAGCGCAGCCGTTCGCCCTGAGCCTGTCGAAGGGTAACGGCTGTCAAGGCACGGTGGGACTCCCGCGACTACCCAAAAGGTCTCCCTGCACTTGCAGGCGCATTGCGGAAAGGGCTCGCATCAAGAAGCCAGACAATCCCCATGGAGTAAGCAAACTGTGAACAAATTCGATCTCCCAACCCCGGCGCTCTGCATTGATATGGAGTCGGTCCGCCACAATCTGCGCCTCATGCAGGACTTTGCCGATGGGGCCGGCGTGGACCTGCGCCCCCACGCCAAGACCCATAAGAACCCGTTCTTTGCGCACATGCAGATGGCACAGGGAGCGGTGGGAGTCTGCGTGGCAAAGCTCAGTGAAGCCGAGGTCATGGTGCAAGGGGGCGTGAAGGACATCCTCGTCACCAATGAGATCGCCGATCCGCGCAAGTTGCGCCAACTGGCGGGCCTCGCGCACTACGCCAAGATCACATTGGCCGTGGATAGTCTGCCGTGCGCCGCGGCGGCGGCGCGGGCGGCCATGGACATGGGGAGTACGCTCAATTTGCTCATCGAGGTGGATAGCGGGTCGCTGCGCTGCGGCACCGCTCCCGGTGAGCCGACGCTTGAACTGGCGCGGGGCATCATGGAGCTGGAATGCGTGGTATTCGCGGGAATCATGGGCTACGAGGGCCACTGCATGTTCATCGAGGACGCGGACGAACGCCAGCGGATGGTGCATGCGGACCAAGAGAGACTGGTGGGCACCGCCGATCTCATCCGCGCCCACGGCATTCCTGTGCAGACGGTCTCCGCCGCGGGCACCGGCACTTATGACCTGACCGGCAACTATCCGGGCATTACCGAGCTGCAGCCGGGCTCGTACGTCTTCATGGACGGACGTTACCGGCCGCTGAAGCCGGAGTTTCGCTGCGCGCTCACCGTAATCGTTACGGTGATCAGCCGTCCCACGCCGGAGCGGGTCGTTGTCGACGTGGGCATGAAGTCGCTAACCAACGAGTTCGGCATGCCGCAGGTGCTCAACGTCCCCGATTGCGAATTCTACCGCGAGGGCGAGGAGAACGCCTGCATCCGCCTGGACGATACCAGCCATCCCATTCGCCCCGGCGATCAGGTGGAACTGCTGCCCATGCACGGCGATACGACCATTGCCGTACATGATGAGTACCACCTCTGCCACGGCGAAGAGGTGGTGATGACGCTGCCAATCCAAGGGCGGGGGAAGTTTCTGTGAGATCATTCGGAAACCGTCTGGGCAGTGTGATTCCTGCCGACGATTAGTTTGATCTCTTTGCAGCCTCAAGCGTCCTCTCGTTTGTACACTACCTCTAGCCTATCAACCGCTTGTGCTAATCTGGCGATGAACGGTAAAGAGAACTACGAAGTGGGAGGCACATCGTGAGTTCAATGCCGACATACAAAGAAATCCAGGACTGCGCTGCTCAAGAGCTCGGTGTCCAACCATCCTCGGTAAAGACATGCTGCATTGCGAAGGTTAAGCGTGAGTTGGGCCTTATCGGGCGAATATCTTGGAATTCTAGTCCAGACCGAGACACTTTGAGATGCCCACCGCGCTACTTTGATGCGATCAGACGTTGTATTACCTCTCGGCTCAGGTTGGGAGTCGACAGTCAGTAGCATGTACGGTGTTCAAACCGTGGCGACACTGTTAGCACTCGAAGGAATTGCTGCTCAGACTCAAAGCAGAGGACTAGGAAACTGAGAGGGAACATATAGGAAAACATTATACTTTAACTTGAAAAATCGCACAAATCGTGGCATAATACTGCGCAAAAGTATAAGTCGAGAGTAGCAATTTCCAATATAGTGCCGTTGCAGGGAGGCGGTTTAGTGATACCAAACGTACAGTCTGTCCTTCGTCAACCAGTGACTGTCGCCATTCTTTCTGCCGATGCCGTCCATAACGCGCTGGAGCGGCGTTTGCGCAAGCCTGTCCCGAGCCAAAACGGTGACACGGCTATCGTCAAGATCGAAGGACTGACTCCAGCGGCTGAGACTCCCGACGTGCAGCAGTACATACGAACCGGCGCTTTGCAGTTCTGGGTAGCGGGCACGTTTGCGAACAGTTGGCTAAGCAATCTTGACTTCAATTCGCTGCCAACTAATCTCAGCGAGTATTACCAGCGAGCGGGCACGCGCGGCGAGTTACGGGACTTGGCGGGAGCGGAGGCGGTATGGGAGACGATACCAGACGCTATTCGCATGGCAGGGCCGGAAGCGTTGCAGGAGTTTCGCAGTGGACGGGACTGGAGCCACATAGTGCCACGAAGCTTGGGTGGCAGTGATGGCGCCAGCAATGGCATCTTCGAGGAAAGGAGCATCAACCAGGACAGAGGCGCAGTGACCATGACGGAGGCGGATCTTGCGGCTGCGAAGCAGGCGCTGCAAACGGTGGAGCTACGTCATACCATAACGTTGACGGCTCAAGCCACGGTGACTGCGGCTCTCGTTACGGCTGTGGTGGAGGGCGTGTTCGCCGTAATGGAGGAAGGTCTGCGGTACTACGATGGGGAGATAAGCAAGGCTGAATTGTACTCAAGGGTTTGGAAGCGGCTGCGCAAGCGAGTTGCGCTCGCTGTAGTCATATCGGGGCTTGTCGTGGGGTTGGCAATTGTCTTCCCTGAGTTGACTCCGATACTAGGCGCTTTGGCGATACCGATGGCCGTAGCGAGCTTCGTTATGTTGGGGTATCGATTCTATAGTTTGAGCATGGAATGGAAGCAGAGAGTGGGACTTGAGCCAGTATTGACAGCTTGGTATCAATCGAAGGAAATTCCTGAGAGGGCTTGGCGGGAACTAAAGAGCGTCTCGGTTCAGACTGGACAAGGAGCAAATGCTCTTTCCAATCGGGTGCTGGAGTGGGTTGCATAGGCTAGGAAAGTGGCGGGAATCCGCTTAGCCTCTGCTCCATGAAGTAAGGTTCGCGAGAATGTCGCAGGCCTGCAATTCAAGATCGTTGCATAGCATCTGTGCAATGATAGTGTGAAAGCGTATGTGAGTGAAGATTCAGAATCGGCAGTTGCCCGTAGTCGTCGGCATCACGGCGGCCAGCGGCGCGGCGTTGACGGAGCGTTGCGTCACGTGGCTGGCGGCGCACGGTGTGCCCTTGTACGTGACGTGCAGCAATAACGGCCGGCTGGTGTGGCAGCAAGAGCTGGATGAGTCGCTTGAGGAGGCTGCTGTTCGCTGGTCGCACGCGGGCGACGTGACGCTGATTGACGTGGGCGACGAGGCCGCCTTGATTGCCAGCGGCAGTCTGCTCACTGCGGGGATGATCATCGTCCCGTGCAGCACGGGATCGGCGGCAGCCATCGCCAACGGCATCTGCACGAACGTGCTCCACCGCGCGGCGGAAGTCACCATCAAAGAAAGGCGGCCGCTGGTACTCGTGCCCCGTGAAACGCCGCTCTCCGCTATCCACCTCGAGTCCTGGCTGAAGCTCGCGCGGCTGGGGGTCACCATCGTGCCGCCCATGCTTACCTTCTACAACCACCCCAAGGACATCCAGGACATGGTGGATTTCAGTGTGGGCCGCGCTCTCACGCTGCTTGGCTTCCCGGATGCCCTTCCCGATCGCTTGCGCTACCATCTGTAGGCATTTCCTCTCTTTTCGATCAGGGCGAAGTGTGAATCAATTATTCGGAAGCCTATCGCCACGAGGCTGTACCAGGCGTTTGCCTAACCCACATAGGGCATTTGTACTTATGTTCACAAGTACGGTATGCTGCACGCATATCAACGCAGTTAAGGAGGAAAGAGAACTTGGCTCTCACACGACGAACACTACTCCGTGGAGCGGTCGCCGGCGCGCTGGCGCTCCCCATGCTTGCCGCTTGCGGTCAGGTGACGGTAACGACAAGCGACACCGCAGGGCAAGAGGCCGCGGCGGAACCGACCAAGCTTCGCATTGGCGATCTTCCGCTCATTGACATGTTGCCGGTCTACGTGGCGGAACAGGAAGGCTTGTTCCCGGAAAACCTGGAAGTTGAATTGGTGCCGTTTTCCAGCGCATTGGAGCGCGACACCGCCTATACCTCAAAGCAGGTTGACGGCGTGTTGAACGACTTTGTTTCGTCGACGGCTCTGAATCGCGAGCAGGATTTCACCCGAAACGTGCGGGTGATTTTACGCTCCACCGAGCAACTCTCGCTCTTTGCGCTCATTGCGAGCAAGGGTTCCAACATCGAGAAGATCGAGGACGTGAAGGGCCAGCAGATCGCGATTTCGCCCAACACCATTATCGAGTATGTACTGGACAGGATGCTCGGTACCGTAGGTCTCGGCCACGACGACGTTGAGAAGGTGGCCGTGCCCAGCATTCCACTGCGCCTGGAGATGATCAATCAGGGCAACGTGACCGCTGCCGTGCTGCCGGAGCCCCTCGTCAGCCTGAGCATAGCAACGGCTGGCACGCGCCTCATCAGGGATGATGCCGAGACCCAGTTCGGCGCCTCACTGCTCTCGTTTCGCAGCGACGTGATTGCGAGCCAGGAAGACACGGTGCGCGGCTTCATGGATGGTTTCGAGGCCGGCGTCAACCGCATCAACAGCAATCCGGGAAATTACCAGGACCTCATGGAAGCGCGCGGCCGTATTCCTCCTCCTCTGTTTGGCACGTTTTCCGTACCCCAATTTCCCGCTGCTTCAGTTGTGACCCGGGAAGAGTATGAGGCGGTAGGCGAGTGGGCAGTCGGTCGCGGCCTGCTGCAAGAAGCAATCCCGTACGAAAACCTGATTGATGACCGCTTCTTGCCCGGCTAGGTCTCGCTGACACGAATCTAGAAGACGGGATTCTGACTGTGGCTGCTTGATGTGCTGTCGCCGCATGCGGTGGCTACAAGCCTTAAACTTGTGAATGGGCCAGTGGGCGCAGTGTAGTACGGCTCTTCGCAGTCGCGTACCGGGTTCCTCCCAAAGTATCTCGCCAAACCATATTCTAAAGTGGGCCGTTCCTTTCCCTGCTGAGAGTAGGCCGGCCTGGACGAACTCCACCTGTTGGTGAGAATCACTGCAGGGCATCAACCCGTAAGCGCCGCATCGCTATGGTGTTTGGAGCAAATGGATGAGTGTACCCCGTCAAGCCGTTCCGCCTGCGGAGACTAGCATTGCCGACACCGCAGACCCCCCGCCTCGCGCGGAACTTCAAGACGTGACGTTCGCTTACCGAGAAGACCAACCAATCTTCGATGCCTTTTCTTGGCAAGTCACACCAGGCGATGCCTGGGCCGTGATCGGCCCTTCCGGCTGCGGCAAGTCCACCCTGCTCTACCTGCTTACGGGCTTGCGCCAGCCGCAAGCGGGCGCGGTGCAGGTGGACGGCAGCGCGGTGGGAAAGCCGCGCCCCAGCAGCACGACAGGGCTGATTTTGCAAGACTACGGCCTGCTGCCGTGGGCGACGGTGTGGGACAATGTGCGGCTCGGCCTGCAATTGCGCGGCGCGCCGCGCGCGCAGCAGGAAGAGCAGGTGGCATACTGGCTGGAACGTCTCGACATCGCCGCGCTGCGCGATCACTATCCGGCTCAAATCTCCGGCGGCCAGCGCCAGCGCGCAGCTATCGCCCGCACCCTTGTCTTCCAGCCCAACTTGCTGCTGATGGACGAGCCGTTCAACTCGCTGGATGCCCTCACCCGCGAACGCCTGCAGAACGTTGTGCTGGAGTTAATCCAGGAACACGGGCTCACCACGGTGCTCGTGACCCACAATATCGAGGAGGCGGTCTTTCTCGGCCAACGCGTGCTCGTCTTGGACCAGCCACCCACCGCCGCTGGAACGGTCTTCGAGAACGGCCACGAGGATTCCCACAATTACCGCTCCTCACCAGAGTTTCTGGCCCAATGCACTGCGCTCCGCGCCTTGCTGGCCGGATTGGGCGCATAGACCGCGCACAGACCGCCCGTACGCGTGCACGGTATACTAGACGGAGTGGGATTTTTCATTACTCCCCCCAAGACTTACCCCGTACTCGAATTGGGACGGAAAGCCGTCTGCTCTGCTCCGGGGCGAACATTCTTTCATTTGGGGAAAGCCCCCGCCCTCCGTTTGCGGGTCCAAAACTAGCTAGAACACGGCAGGTTCCAATGAGTCGCGCGCCGTCACTCCGGCGCAAGCCGGAGTCCAGGAGAGCAGTGGTAGTGGATTCCTACCTCGACCCCTGTTCCGGTCAGAGTTACCGAGCGCACTCCGTCCCAAGAGCGGGGGACAAGCCCCCGCGCTACAACAGGATAGTTGCTCCAAGGAGACCAGTGGTGCGATACTGCCGGTCGAATGATTAGAAAACCATGACGAGCCACATACCCCCAGAGTGAACATACACAACATGAGTACAATTCCGCACTACATCATGAGCAAGGACAACCCGCAGATCAAGCGCGTGCGGTCGTTGTTGCAATCGTCGCGGCAGCGACGGAAAGAGCGTGCGTTTGTCGTAGAAGGCGTGCGCCTGGTGGAAGAGGCGCTCGCCGCCGATCGAGTTTCCTCGCTCTACGTCTGCGCCGAATTGCTTACCGCCCACGAACGCAGCCGCGCCTTCCTCGAAAGTCTCCACGAAGATGCCGCCTATGCCCTCATACACGTTGCGCCGGACGTCTTCGCGACTCTGGCGGACACGACTACGCCGCAGGGCGTGGTGGCGGTCTGCTCGTTACCGGATGAGCCGGCATTGCCGCCCCGGCCTACCCTGGCGGTGCTACTCGATGGCGTGCAGGATCCGGGAAACGCGGGCATGATTCTGCGCGCCGCCGCTGCCGCCAATGCCGACGGTGTGCTATTTGGCCCCGGTAGCGTAGACCCATTTAACCCCAAGGTGCTGCGCGGGGCGATGGGCGCCCACTTTCGCACTGTGCTGCTGGGTCTTCGCAGCGAGGACGACGTGCGTAAGGTCGGCGGAGGGTTTACGCAGCGTCTTGCGGCTACGGCGCGGGGCGGCGAGCGCTACGATACGGTTGACTGGACCGAACCGACCCTGCTAATTGTGAGCGCGGAGGCCCACGGCACCAGCGAATTGGGCAGCAGTCTACAGACCGCCGCGGTGTCGATCCCGCTTGCCAATGAGGTGGAATCCCTCAACGTCGGCATGGCCGCGGGCATTCTGCTTTTCGAGGCAGTGCGGCAACGGCTGGATGAATCATAGCTTGCAGGCGCGCAGGCCGATAGGAGACTACTGTAAAACCCTACCAATCAGTTTGAATTAGGTCGGCTTTGCGTCGCCTCCTCACTCCAATTCTCTTCCCAGGGAGACCTTTGCATAGCCCTCGCCGCAGTGAGGCCGTCCTTTCTTTCATCACGGAGACCCCGTATCGTGTCGGTACGCTGTATCGAGTACGGGGCAGGCTCTAACCCTCTCCCGGTGGAGACCCTTGCGAAACCTAAGCGGAAGCGAGAGTGTTCCCTCTCCCTCGACAGAGACCTCTGCGTAACTCACCTGTAGGTGAGAAAACCTCCCTCTCCCCGGGGAGAGGGGATCTTTATGTTGCAGTGGCCCCTTGCGCTGGTGCAGTGTCAAGATGTAGCCGAGCAAATATCGGTATG
>JAPOQA010000022.1 GCA_026710945.1 Chloroflexota bacterium | reverse complement strand
TGGCGGAAATGCCCGATGAGCGCTTTGCGCAGCTGGTACAAGCGTACAATCACACCCCGCGCAAGTGCCTCAGCTACCAAACGCCAGCAGAAATATTCATCAACCAAGTGTTGCACTTGAAATGTGAATCCACCTTCCCGCTTTCGCGGGAATGACGGACGACGCGCCCCTTGCGTTACTTTCTTACATTCGCCCATATGCCCGCCTCTTTCAACATACGAATGACGGGACGTTGGGTGGCTCGCGCGTGAGTGACGAGGCGATTTGGGCCCCTCCGCGGCTAAGGATGCTCCGCCCTTGTCGGGGCAAAGGAGAAACAGCACATGAGTGAGGCAGCCATTCGCGTGGCAGGCGTCAGTTTTGCCTATGGCGACGTGAAAGCGGTGGATGACATCAGCTTCAGCGTCGCGCAAGGTGAGGTCTTGGGCTTCCTGGGACCGAACGGCGCGGGCAAGTCCACCACGATTAAGTTGCTCACCGGCCAGATGCGCCCGCAGAGCGGCGAGATTGCCATACTTGGCATGGATGTTGCCAAGGACCGTGACACCATACAGGGCCGTATCGGCGTCTGCTTTGAGGAAAAGAACCTCTATCTCAACCTCTCCGCCAAGGAGAATCTGCGATTCTTTGCCCGGCTCTTTGGCATACGCGATTTCGATCCCACGCCGCTCCTGCAGCGGGTGGGACTGGCCGACCGCGCCGACGACCGCGTGAAGGACTACTCCAAAGGCATGCAGCAGCGACTCATGGTCGCCCGGTGCCTGCTGAACAATCCCGATATCCTCTTCCTCGACGAACCCACCGACGGGCTCGATCCTGTCTCCTCGCAGGCCATCCGGCGCGTCATCGAGGAAGAAGCCGAGCGCGGCGCGGCGATACTGCTCACCACCCACGACATGGACGAGGCGGACAAGCTCTCGGACCGCGTGGCCTTCATCAACGACGGCCAGATCGCTGCCTTGGACACGCCGGAGAACCTCAAGCTCGCTCACGGCCAGCGGTCGGTGCGGGTGCGCACCCGCGAGAATGGCAAAATCCGCGAGCAGGTGGTGCCGCTCGATGCCAGCGACACCGGCGACCAACTGAAAGCCGTGGTGGGCGCGGAAGGCCTGCTTACGATCCATACGGAAGAGGCCACCCTGGAAGCCGTGTTCATCACCCTCACTGGCAGGGGGTTGCAAGAATAACGAACTGAGAGAAGAAGATTCTTTGCCAGGGGACTACGTGGATGACAGGCAAGGGACTGCAAAAGTGACGCGTACAGAACGGCAAGCGTGGATGAACAGAGGACGTCTAGCATGAGCGCCCAGGTATCGCGCGCCGCCATCATCTGGGCGATTCTCCGCAAGGACCTGCGCGAGTACAGCCGCGAACGGTTCTTTGTCGTTATCACCGTCATTAGCGTCGTGATCTACGGCATTGCGTTCTGGCTCATGCCCAGCAGCGTGGACGAGTCGTTCACCGTGGGCATACGCCAGACGGGCATGGACGCGGTTTTCGCTGAGGCCATGGGAGAACAGGGCGCTGGGATCGAGATCGTGCAATTTGAGTCCGTGGCGGCGTTGGAGGCTGCCCTCGGCATGGGCGGCGCGGAGCCGGAGGCGCCGCTCGCCATAGGACTGGCCTTCCCCGACGACTTCCTGCAGCGCGTCGCCGCCGGAGAGCACACCACCGTGCGCGTCTACGTGGACGCCAACGTGCCGGCAGAGTTGCGCAGCGCCATGGAGAGCTTTGTCCGCGAGATTGCCTATGCGCTGTCGGGCAACCCGCTGCCGGTGGCGGATCCTGACCGCGAGGTGATCGTGCTTGGTGAAGATCGCGTGGGCGATCAGGTACCGTTTCGCGAGAAGATTCGCCCCCTATTTGCGGTTCTGGCGCTCGTCATCGAGACTTTTGCCCTGAGTGCGCTCATAGCCACCGAGATTCAGGCGCGCACGGTGACGGCTGTGCTCGTTTCGCCGACGCGGGTTTCGGACTTCCTGGCGGCCAAGGGCATCCTGGGCACGGGCATGGCCTTTGTGCAAGCGGTGCTCCTGCTGCTCATTATCGGCTCGTTCGCCAACCAGCCGCTCATCCTGTTGGCCGCAATCCTGCTGGGGGCGGTGCTGGTGACCGGTTTCGGCCTGATTGCCGGTTCAGCGGGCAAGGACTTCATCGAGACGCTCTTCTACGGCATGGCATTCATGATTCCGCTCATGATTCCGGCGATTGCCGTGCTCTTCCCCGGTACGGCCGCGGCGTGGGTGAAGATCTTGCCGTCGTACGGTCTGGTGCAGGCAGTGGTGCAGTCCAGCGCCTACAATGCCGGTTGGCCGGAGGTTCTGCCGCACCTTGGCACGGCGTTGGGCTGGTGCGTGATTGCTTTTGCGGTGGGGCTGGTTGTGCTAAAGAGAAAAGTGGAGACGCTGTAGGCGAAGAGGCGGGGGACAAGCCCCCGCGCTACGGGGAGAAGACACCGTATGGGATTGAATTTGGCGTAGGGAAAGAGCGCAGAATCAGCTGAAGAGCAAAGCCTATAGTCAAACGCTGCTCCTACCGTTCGCCCTGAGCCTGTCGAAGGGTGAACGGCGTAAGCCGAACTGGAACAATAGGAAACAGGGATAGGAGCGGGGTCTTGTCCCCCGCGCTACAAGGAATTAGAGCGAAAGGCGGAGACATCATGGTCGGAGTACACGCGTGGCACGTGTTGCGCAAAGACTTGGGCGTCGGGCCGCGCTCGCCCATTTTTCTCTATGCCATCGCCCTGCCCGTGATCCTCACGCTCCTCATTCGCGTCGTGTTCGGCAGTCTCTTCGATCCCGCGCCCCGGCTCGGCATCGTGGATGAAGGCGAATCGCAGATCGTCCAGAGTGCCCGCAACGTTGAAGGTATTGATATAGAGTTTCCGGAATCCGCTGCGGTCTTAATGCAGATGGTGGAGAACAACGACCTGGACGCCGGCTTCGTGCTGCCCACGGGCTTCGACGGCGCGCTGCAGGCCGGTCAGATGCCCAACGTGCAGTTCTTTTTCGGCGGTCAGAGCCTGGCCGCGAACCGCGTCGTGCTGGGGGTCACCATGGTCGACCTCATCCGTGAGGTGGCGGGCTCTCCCGCGCCGATTGAGGTGGAAACCGTCACCGTCGGCGATGGCGAGTCCGTGCCGCTCGTCTCGCGCCTGCTGCCGTTGATCGTGCTCATGGCGGTGCTCATCGCGGGGGCTTTGACACCGGCGACAAGCCTCGTGGAAGAAAAGGAAAAACGGACGCTCACCGCACTGCTCGTGACGCCGACCAGTCTGGGTGACGTCCTGCTCGGCAAGGGCGCGCTGGGCTTCATCCTGGCCATGGCGACCGGCGTCGTGACCCTGGCGCTGAACGGCGCGCTCGGTACCAACACCGCCGCGCTGCTGCTCGTGCTCGTGCTGGCCACGCTCATGGCGGTGGAGGTCGGCCTGATGCTCGGCTCCTTCGCCAAAGATACGAAAGCGCTCTATACCATCTGGAAGTCCGGCGCTATCGTGCTGCTCGTGCCCGTCGTCTTTTTCATCTGGCCCAACCTGCCCCAATGGATCGCGAAAGTCTTCCCCACCTACTACTTCCTCTCCCCGCTATTCGACATCGCCATCCGCGGCGCGGGCCTCGCCGACGTGTGGGTGGAACTCGCCATCGGCTTCGCCATCTGCGCCGTGTTCCTCTTCGGAGTGTACGCCCTCGGCCGCCGCATGGAAGCCACCCTGGCTGCGACGTAATACGGCCCAGACGTACGTATTCTTGGAATACACACTCCTCTTTGCTCGCAGTTCACCATAGCGAGGTGTGTTCTCCTCTTTTTTCCCTAGAAACCGGCGGGAGATTTCCACAGTCCTTCTTCCCGCGTCGACATCTCTCACCTTCCGCTCCGAGACCCCTTCGGCCCACTCCGAAAGCCCTCTCATTTCGCTCTTATAGCCCCCTCTCCCAAGACTGGGAGAGGGCCGGGGTGAGGGTTGATCTGGACTTTCCAACGGGCAAAGTTGGGGCACGACATGTCGTGCCCCTACGGGAGGACTATTTCACTGTTGCGGAAAGACTTAGGGCAAAGGCGGATCTCAGCACTGCACGGAGGTCTCACAACACTAGCGGTAACCGACGGAACTGCCTACTCCCACTCGATGGTCGCTGGGGGTTTGTTGGTGATGTCGTAGACCACGCGGTTGACGTGGGGGACTTCGTTGACGATGCGGCTGGAGATGCTGGCCAGCACGTCGTGGGGGATGCGGGCCCAGTTGGCGGTCATGGCGTCCTGGCTTTCGATGGCGCGCAGGGCAACCAGGTGGTCGTAGGTGCGTTCGTCGCCCATCACGCCGACACTCTGCACGTCCGGCAGCACGGCCAGCACCTGCCAGTATTTTTCATAGAGCGATGCGGCGCGGAGCTCCTCTGTGAGAATGGCATCCGCCAGGCGCACAATGTGTAGCTTTTCTTCCGTCACCGCGCCGAGCACGCGTACGGCGAGACCCGGCCCCGGAAACGGATGCCGCCACACAAGCTCGTGGGGCAGTCCCAGTTCCTCGCCGACGGTGCGGACCTCGTCCTTGAAGAGCTTGCGCAGCGGCTCGACGAGGGTGAGGCGCATGGTTTCCGGCAGGCCGCCGACGTTGTGGTGACTCTTGATGCGCGCGGCGGCTTTCGAATCCGGCGCGCGGCTCTCAATCACGTCGGAGTAGATCGTGCCCTGGGCGAGGAAGTCCACCGGCGCGTGGCGCTGCGCCTCGTCCTCGAAAACGTCAATGAACGTCTCGCCGATAATGCGCCTCTTTTTCTCAGGGTCAGCAACATCCGCCAACGCATTTAAAAATCGGGCGCGGGCGTCCACCCGCCGCACGGGAATGCCGAGGCGCGTGAGGCTTTCTTCGACCCAGTCCGGTTCGTTGAGGCGTAGCAAGCCGTTGTCCACGAACACATTAATGAGGCGGTCGCCAATAGCCCGATGGAGCAGCGCCGCCGCCACGGTGGAGTCCACGCCGCCGGAGAGGGCCAAGATGACGCGCTGCTCGCCCACCTGCCGCTGAATCTCCGCTACGGCCTCATCGATGAAGGCGGCAGGCGTCCAGTCACCGCGCAGGCCGCAGACTTCAAAGAGGAAATTACGCATGATCGCCATACCTTGGGGCGTGTGGGCGACCTCCGGGTGGAACTGAATGCCGATCATGCCCTGCGCATTGCCCATGGCGGCAATGGGCGCATTGGCCGAGGATGCCAGCACCGCAAAGCCCGGCGGCAGCGCCGTGATGTGGTCGCCGTGGCTCATCCAAACGTCTTGGTCGGAAGCCAGGTCCGTAAAAATACCGGCGGCGTCCTCCGCATGGATCATGGCATGGCCGTACTCGCGCCTGTCAGCAGGTTCCACGCTGCCGCCCAAGGCCTGCGCCATGAGTTGCATGCCGTAGCAGATGCCCAGGACCGGCAGCCCGCCCTGCCAGACGTACGGCTGCGGGTGCGGCGCGCCGGGCGCGTAGGCGCTGGACGGTCCGCCGGAGAGCACCAGGGCGCGGGGATTGAGGGCGCGCACGGCTGCCTCGTCTGCGTCGTAGGGCATGAGTTCCGCGTAGACGCCGCACTCGCGGATGCGGCGGACGATGAGGGGGCTGTACTGGGAGCCGAAGTCCAGAACGACGACGCACTGGCGGGTCTTGGCGGAAGATGAAGATGGATTCCCGCTTTCGCGGGAATGACGGGATTGTGGCCCTTCGCCGGAATGACGGACTGAGGGCTGGTCCGTGGAATGACGGGACACAGATTCTGCTGAGATCTCAGTTGAAGCAGGGGTCTTCAAGTGGCGGTTCTCCTTCTAGCTGTATGCGCGTGTTGGAGGCACGGTCTATGTCAGGCAACGGCGGTAGTTCTTGTTCAGCTTAGTCTCGTTCTATCGTCTTCCCCTCACCCTAGCCCTCACCCAGAGGGAGCTGACAGGAGTTTGTAACTGTCATTCCGAGCGCAGCGAGGAATCTAGAGTCCGCTCCGGATGCGCCCCGGCAAGGGTGTATTTGAGATTCCTCACTCCGCTACGCTCCGTTCGGAATGACATGTGAAGTCGATTATAGAATACATACCCTGTCAGCCCAGAGGGAGAGGGGACAAGAAGTGGGCCCTGCTCTTTGCCATAGCAGGACTGAGGCGGCACTAATGGTGATCGACGCGCGGGTTGATTTCGAGCTGCCGCAAGTCGCGTACCATTTGAGCCAGGCCGCGGGCCCCTGCCTCCAGGAATTTGCGGCCTTTTTCAGCGGTGGCTACCGTCGGATCGCCGCGCACGCCGGTCTTGGAAAACGTGCTCCAATAGGGCATGGCCACCGCGTGGTTGGCCTCTTCAGACCGCCCAGCGACCAGGTCGTTCCAGCCACCCAGGCTCATGGGCACGTCCGGCGGAATCTCCGCCGCCGCCTTGTCCATATAGACATTGTCGGGGTCGATGGCGAGGTACAGGCTCGTTTCCAATTCGCCGCCGTGGGACATGCCGCCGTGGGGCGAGTCTCGCAGTTCGGCCACCGCCTTGCGCACTTCGGCGATGCCCCAGTGATTCAGCGCATAGACCAGCCCCACGCCATCGGTCTCAATCACTGCCAGGCGGGCGGCCACTTCGGTAAAGGCCGTATTGCTACCATGGCCGTTCAGCATGATGATGCGCGTAAAGCCATGGTGGATGAGCGACTTGCAGATATCCACGAGATAGCGCACGAACACGTCGCCATCCACGTGGATCACGCCGGGAAAGTCGAGGTGGTGCGGATCGTAGCCATGGGCAACCGCCGGCACCACCACGCATTGGTCCGGCACCAATTCCGCCGCGCGTTCGCAAATGGTGGTGGGGAGCAGCACGTCCACGTCCAGCGGCAAGTGCGGGCCGTGGTCCTCGATGCACCCCGTAGGCAGCAGGGCTACGCGCTCCTGCGCCGCCGCTTCCTTGATTTCCGGCCACGTCATCTTGCCGTACAGGTACTTGGTCGTCATGCGGTGGTCTCTCCTCCGTAGCGCTGCCGTAATTGGTGAAATGGCTTCGGGCCCGTATTCCTCCCTTGATTATAGACTCTGCGGGGTGTTGGCTGCTCTCTCCACATAGCTTGCCCCTCACGCGCAACGGGCAGTTTCAACTCTCAACCCTCACCCCAGCCCTCTCCCAGTCTTGGGAGAGGGAGCATGCGAAGTCGCGCAAGGGTCGTCGGCGTGGGGGAAAAGCCTCCGCGCTACGGATTGGCGGTAGGCGAAGGTCAGGCGTCCGCGCTTGATTATAGACTCTGCGGGGTGTTCAGTGCTGTACCACGCGACCTGCCCCACACGCGATACGGAGCGGGGGACAAGCCCCCGCGCTACAGTGTGGCGGTAGGCGAAGGTTCGCAGCAGGAACGCTTTCGCAACAGACGTGCACGAGTAGCAAGGCTCCTCTGCTTGGTGAATAGAGTAGAAAGTCGCACAGAAGCCCTCACCCTGTGCTCAATCCTACGCATTGGCGTTGTCGCCCGATGTCACGGGAAGATGTCGCAGGTTGCAAACCTGCGCTACCGGAGCTCTTGCCGTTCAATACAAACTTGCAGGACTTTAGAGACCAACCGCGCTGGTTTGGTGCACCGCAAAAAAGGCAGAGGGCCGGCGTAGTGCCAGCCCTCTGTGAACATTCTGCAACAAGGTCTGTGGAGAAGACTACTCTATCGTGACCTCCTCCGTGCGCACACTCTCGATGGTGCCGCCGGCATACTTCCAAACTTCGATGGGCGTGACCACGTCGCCATCAGAGTCGAAGTCATGGGCGCCTGCGGCGCCTTCGTAGTTGATGCTGCCGCCCGCGCGCAGCGCTTCAATGGCGGCCTTCACACCGGCCGCGCCCGCTGCCGCCGTGTCACCGTCTGGATTGGCAACCGTGCGCAGCATGTCACGCACCGCGGCCGGCGTAACCTCTGCGCCGGAGACCTCTGCCGCCAGTGCCGCCAACGCCGCGATGATGATGGAGTCATAGACGTTGGTCATGAATGGCAGCGGCGGTAACTCGCCGTATTTCGCCTGGTAGTCTGCCGTGAAGAGCTCAAGCGACGGGGTTTCGGCAGAACCCGGCGCCGTGCCGAACATGCCCTCGAGATTCTCAGCGCCTACGGCCTTGATGATCTCTTCCGATCTCGTGCCGTCCACGAAGAGGAACTTCGTGATGAAGTCGTTCTCGATGGCTTCACGCAAGTAGATAGTGGCGTGACCGGCATAGCTCAGCGCCAGCAGCACTTCCGGCTCGCCTTCAATCGCTTTGCGCAGCTCCGCCACGTAGGTGGTGGCTTCCGCTTCGTCGTGAGGGACCGCGGCGCTCACGGTGCCGCCCGCAGCCTCGAACGCGGCCTGGAAGTTGTCCTTCAGGCCCTGGCCGTATGGGTTGTTGACGTAGAGGATGGCCACGTTTGTGTAGCCCTGCTCCACAGCGACGCCCGCCAGCACCACGCCTTGCAATGCATCCGAGGGGACGGTGCGGAAGAGGAAGTCCTGGCCCTCGTCAGCGGGCAGAATGGTGAGCAGCGGTGACGTGGACGCGTACGAAATCTGCGGCACGCCCTTGGGGATCGTTACCGACTCGGCAACGGCCAAGCTGGAACTACTCGCCGCGGCGCCAATGACCGCGTGCACCTGGTCGACGTCCACCAGCTTGCGAGCCGCCTCGACGGCCGCCGTGGGATTCGTCTCGGTGTCGCCGTAGACAATCTCTACCGGATAGCCGCCTGCGGCCAGGTGCTCTTCGGCGAGGGCTGCCGCCTTCTCAAAGGCCGCGCCAAACTCGCCCAAAGGCCCGGTAAAGGGCAACAGCACGCCGATCTTCACCGTGGGCGCGGCTGCCATCTCTTCCTTCTCGGCCATCTCCGGTTCGGCGGCCGGCTCCGTAGCGCAGGCTGATGCAAGCAGCACAAGTGCACCAGCCACAATGAACAATAACAACGCTCGCAATACTCGAGACATGACCCTTCCTCCTTGTTTCCACTTTGAAGCCAACTTAGACGTATATTATAAAGGTACATTCGTATCGTCAAGACTTACGCAGCCTTTTTCAGCCCCGCAGCACCGGCAAACCGCACCGCACAATCGGGTCTGGTAGCATACGGGAGAGTTGACGGTATAGTTGACCAGGCAATGCAAAGGGAGACTTCCTGTGCCGAAACCAGAACTCTTCATCGCAATTACCAAAACACTGCGTTCGAGTCTCTTCTCGTCGGAGAGTGAAGAGCGCCTCAACGGACTCTTCACGGTGTGTGGCGGCGATCACGACGAAAGGCTAACGAGCGCGGATGTAGCGGGTCGGATTGGCGGCTGCACGGCGCTGATTACCGGCTGGGGAACGCCGGAGATTACACCGGAGGTCTTGGCTGCCGCTACTGAATTGCGCATCATCACCCACAGCGCGGGAAGTATTAGAAGACTCATCCCAAAAGCCGCGCTGGAACAAGGTATCGCCGTCACCCACGCCGCGCCGATGATTGCGGAAGCCGTGGCGGAATTCACGGTGTTTGGCATGCTGCTGGGCTTGCGCTGGCCGCACCGGCAAAATGCCTGGATGCACGCGGGAAAGCCCTGGTCGGAGTGCCGCGCCACCGGCGGCAATCTGCTGGAAGCCCAACGGGTGGGACTGATCGGCTGCGGCTATGTAGCCCAACGCGTCATCCGGAAGCTGCAGGGCTTCGGCATGCCGATTGCGGTCTACGACCCCTACTTGCCGGACGAACGCGCCGCCGCGCTCAACGTAACCCGCGTCTCGCTCGAAGAACTCTTCAGCACCTGCCGCGTCATCGCCAATCACGCGCCCACCACGCCGGAAACGGACGGCATGGTGACGGCAAAGCACTTCAAGCTGCTCCAGGATGGCGGCGTGTTCATCAATAACGCGCGGGCACGCGCCGTGGACCAGGATGACATGATTGCTGAGTTGGCTACCGGCCGCATCCGCGCGGTGCTCGACGTGTTCAACCCGGAACCGCTGACCGAGGACAGCCCGCTGCGCGGGATGGAAAACGTCTTCTTGACCCCGCACATGGCCGGGCAGTCCGACGATACGCGCCTGCGGCAGGGCGCCGCCATGGTGGATGAGCTTGAGCGGTCCCTCAATAACGAACCGCTGCGCTATCCCATTACTGAGGAGACGTACGACCGGATGGCCTAAGTGGGCTGCGCCAAGGGTATCCGTTCATCCTTCGACAAGCTCAGGACGAACGGATACAGTTTCTTTCAGTTCGGTGCGGTTTCTGCCGCGTTGGTATTGCCCTGCTGATTCTACTTTATTAGTTCTGGCCAGTTGGTTCCGTCCTGCTGGTTCTAGCCTGTTGCTTCTGCTCTGTTGACTCCGCCCAAATGCTTCAGGTCTGATGCTTCTGCCGGGTTTCCAAATTCGTTCGTGCTGAGTTTGCCTGACTTGAGCACTTCAACAAGCTCAGGACGAACGGATACGGTCTCTTTCAGTTCGGTGCGGTTTCTGCCGAGTTGGTAATGCCCTGCTGATTCTGCTCTATTAGTTCTGCCCGGCTGGTTTTGTCCTGCTGGTTCTGGCCTGTTGACTCCGCCCTGTTGCTTCTGCCCAATTGCTTCAGGTCTGTAGTTTCTGGTCTGTTGCATCTGCCGGGTTTCATCTACCGGTCGTGCTGGGTGGGCTTCGCGAAGCCCCGGTTGCAGCAAGATTCGACCTATAGAGTCAACTCATCTGACAGCCTCCTCGGCCACCCTTGTATGACAATATCCTGAAGGAAACGTCTTCCTCCCTCTCCCTGGGGAGACCCTTGCGAAACTCCGTCATTCCGGCGAAAGCCGGAATCCAGAGGGCCTTTACTACTAAAGACAGCATGATGTCAAGTCATTTCACCCCCCCTCCCAACCTTCCCCCTCAAAGGTGAAGAGTTATGCAAAGGTCTCCCCAGAAGACCTTTGCATAACTCACCTGCAGGCGAGTAAACCTCCCTCTCCTGGAGGAGATCTTTGCCTAGCCCCGGGCCGGATGCGCAAGAATTACTCCCTCTCCCGGCGGGAGAGGGTCGGGGTGAGGGGGAAATACCCGCAATCCGGGCTATGCCGGATTCTAAGCTGGAGCTATCGCGGCGAAGTCACGTCTTCAGGGGGGAGTGCTGCTAGTATTGGCAGGTGAAATGACGTCGTGGAAAGAGTAGCGAGTGCCAGTGACACGCAGACGGCGCTTTGCGCCAAGGAGCAAAGGACGGCTCTTCGGCTGGCGGTTCTTGCTCCTCGTTCTCATCGCAGGGATTCTGCTTGGCAGGGTATTCACCACGTGGGGCGATGCCGACGGCAGCTACCCGGTCGTCTCCGTCGTAGACGGCGACACCATCAAAGTGCGTATGAGCGGCAGGCTCGAGTCCGTGCGCCTCATCGGCATAGACGCGCCGGAAACGAATGCGCCGGGGCGGCCCGTACAGTGCTTTGGACAGGAAGCCACCGCCAAAGCCAAGGACTTGCTGGCCGGCAAGGCCGTGCGGCTGGAATATGATGAGTCGCAGGGTCGGCGTGATCGTTTCGACCGTCTGCTGGCGTACGCGTGGGTGGACGACGTGCTCTACAACGAGTGGGTAATCCGCCAGGGTTACGCGCGCGAGTTTACTTACAGCGCGCCGTATCGGTACCAGGCGACGTTCAAAGCGGCGGAGGCGGAGGCGCGCGCCGCGGGGCGCGGGCTCTGGGCCGCTGAGACGTGCAACGGCGAGTTCTAGCGCGTCTATGTGTCGGTCACTACTTCCGCCAGCAACTCGCCGCACCTGGCAGCCACCCGCTCAGCGATTGCGTTCACGATCATCTCGCCAAGCTCAGGCGACGCGTGCACGGAAGGGTCTTCGCCGCCGACGCCCTGCTCCTTCATGGTAAGGTCCGTGCGGTAGCGGCTAACGTCGGTGAGTTCGGGGTGCAGGTGCCAGAAGATCGAGGTCTCCCATTTACCGGCGTGATCGCCGGTGTAACCCAGGTCGTGCACCACCTCATGCTCCGGCAGGGCCCATACTCTCAGGTGCGGGTGTCGTTGCTGGTACCACTCGCTCACCTCTTTCAATCCCCGCACGTGCAGCCCGCCGTAGTGTCCCGTGATGATGACGATGACCTTGAAACCCTCATCGTCCAGTTGCTCCAGGTACTCCCGCGCCAGCGTGCGCACGGTCTCATCGCGGAATTCCAGCGTATGTTTGAAACCGGCGTGGGGCTTCATGGTCTGGAAGCCGCACCACACGACCGGCAGCGAGATGGCGCCGGCCGCCTCGGCGCAACGGTCGGCGATGCCCTGTGCCTTGAGCGCGTCCTGGCCGATCGCCAGGTGGTAGCCGTGCCACTCCAAGGCGCCCCACGGCAGAATGGCGATAGGCCGCGTCTTGAGTTGTTCCTCCACTTCCGCGGGAAACATCCGTTCATATTTCAAGGTGCGGTCCTTTCTCTTGTGGGTGCAAGCCAGGGCGGTTTTATTCCAAGGCTTCTTTACCCACTACCTGCGCCAGAGCGGCGGGCAAGCTGTCGATGTCCTCCGGCGTCACGCGGTCTTTCACACGATAATCGGCCTTGCGCACGATCTCGCTCATTTGCTCACGCACGGCGGCGATGCGCTGCTCTTGCACGCGCAGTAGGATCTCCGTCGCGTCGCGCGGGGGGCGGGACCGCAAAGCGGCCCGCAAGTGGAGCAAGCAGAGGCCGTCGGACATCCCATACGTGTCCTGGGCCTCCCGGTCGCCGCGCAGCGTTTCCAGCAGCAGTCCCATGTGCCGTTGCTCGGCATTGCTCTGCGCGTCGCAGCCGAGACACGTGCCCTGCGGCGTGAGCGCTTTGCGCACGCGCCCGGCCAGGCTGCTTAGAAAGCCCTGCTGTTCCTTCACTGCGGCGATTTGCTGCGAGGCTTCGCCGAGAATGTCATAGTAGGTCAATGCGGTGCCCAGCGGGCTGTGTTCGTGGAAGAGCCGCCAGGTGTGATTGTGGCAGAAGCCCTTAGCCGCGCGCACCAGGTCCCGGATCTCTATGTCGTTGACGTGTTCGTAAGAGTACGTCTCCAGGAAACGGTCGCCGCTGCGAATCGCCAAACGACAGATAGGACAACCGGAGTCACGGATGGCCTCCAAGAGTTCATAATAGGGAGTGTGTTTATCCATAGGGCGGCTGCAAATGGGCCTAACGTGATCGGGCGGTTCAATGTCTCGTATAGAATAGCATGGACTGATTTGACCGACGCAGTGATGTGCGCTGGAATTATGCGCTGCCTCGTGTGTGGTCAGCTTTCTGAACGTCATTCCGGCTTTCGCCGGAATCCAGAGTGTGCGTGGCGAAGATGGATTCCCGCTTGCGACGGAATGACAATGGCTTTTGAAACGATTCTGAGTACCGTCCAACAACCTGATGAGGAGGACTACCCCGTATGCAGACGTACGAAATAGCCGTCATCGGCGGCGACGGCATTGGGCCGGACGTAATCGCGGCCGGCCAGCAGGTGCTCGCTGCCGCCGGTGACGTGACCGGCAGTTATCGGCTCAACTACACCGACTTCCCCTGGGGCTGCGAGTACTACCTGCAGCACGACCTGATGATGCCTGCCGACGCGCTACAGACACTGGAACAGTTCCAAGCCATCTATCTCGGCGCGGTGGGCTATCCCACGGTGCCCGACCACATCTCGTTGTGGGGTCTGTTGCTGCCAATCCGCAAGGCCTTTCGGCAATACGTCAACCTGCGCCCGATCAAGCTGCTGCGGGGCATTGACGGCCCGCTGCGGGACAAGGGGCCGGAGGAAGTGGACTTCGTCTGCGTGCGGGAGAATACCGAGGGCGAGTATTCCGGCGTGGGCGGGCGCGTGCACGTGGGCACCGACCACGAGGTGGCGTTGCAGAATATCGTCTTTACCCGCACGGCGGTGGAGCGCATCATCCGCTACGCTTTCGACTACGCCCAGTCCCACGGGCGCAGCGGCGTCACGAGCATCACGAAGTCGAACGCCATGCAGTACAACATGGTCTTCTGGGACGAAGTTTTTGCGTCTGTGGCCCAGGAGTATCCCGATATCGCAACGAGCAAGTACCATGTGGACGCTGCCGCAGCGCGGTTCGTGACCAGTCCTGAGTCGTTTGACGTGGTGGTCGCCTCGAACCTCTTTGCCGACATTCTCACCGACCTCGGCGGTGCGCTGCAGGGGAGCCTGGGACTGCCGCCCAGCGCGAACATCGATCCCACGCGGCGCTATCCGGCCATGTTCGAGCCGGTGCACGGCTCCGCGCCGGACATCCACGGCCAGAACATCGCCAATCCACTCGCTGCATTCTGGGCGGGCGCGATGATGCTGGACTTCCTGGGCGAGCACGAAGCCGGACAACTCGTGATGGACGCCATGGAAGCGGTTACGGCCAACGGCACGGTACGCACCCCCGACCTGGGCGGGACCGCCACCACCCAGGATGTCACCGACGCTGTGGTGCAGGCGCTGCGCGAAGTGTGAGGAGGGTTCTGTCCTAAACTTGAAGTCATGCGGTGCAGGCGCAGTACGCTAGCTATGGCAGTTTCAGTCCTTCTCATAGATATAACTGGCTCAGGCGCTCCATCAGTTGTACGCGTGTGGCTCCGGGCAGTCCGATTCGGGGTAGCGCAGGTCTGCAACCTGCGCCAAAGAACCCTGCATGTCGAAGGACTACACCATCGCAAAGACCTCTCTGTCTTGTAGCGCGGGGGCTTGCCCCCCCCCCCCGCTCTGTCTCACCGAGCCCGGTGCTTTGGCGAAAGTGGCAGCACCACCCGGTCACTGTCTCGTAACGGGAATTGTGCCGTATTAGGGTCTAGTCCCCCGCTTGGCAACCAGGCTGTCCGAGGGTACCTTCGAGATGCACCCGCTACGGGATAAACATATTTCCCTCAGGAGCTAGATACGCTAGGGTCTCAAAGGGGAGATGCCTGCAACAGATATAATGGAGGAAGCTACTTCCATCGGGAAAAGAGGCCCTCATGCGTAACATCCTTGCAGTAGTCCTCGGCGTGATCGTCGCCAACGTTGTTTTCTTTCTGGGCAGCGTGGCGGCAGACCGGTTCTATCCCACGCCGGCGGAATTGATGGACCCCGAAACGCCTGAAGCCACCGCGCTACGCGTGGCTTCCGCTGAGACCAACGGCCTGGTGCTGGTGATACTTGCCGGCGCCCTGGGCGGACTGGTGGGTGGCTTTGTTGGGGCTAAAGTTGCACGCGGCAAAGTCGTCGCGGTCACCGGCGCCATCGGCGGGCTCCTTTCAATTTGGGCCGCCTATTCATTCTATGTTTTCTATCCGGCGCGGCTGTGGTTCCCCATTGGGATGCTCGTGGCGTTTATGGCCTCCACCTATCTTGGCGGTCTTGCAGCACGCAAGTCGCGGAGGGAAGAACTGAACTAGAGGAACCGGCGCAGTTTCTGAATACCCCTGCAAGCGCTCTTGTCGTAAATGTAAGCTCTGAAAGATTCGTAAGCAGACTCGTCAATCCGGCTAATGCCATTCCAATGAGAAGACGTTCAACGCCGTCATTCCGGCGCACGCCGGAATCCATCTGCGCTACACCCCCCTGGACTCCCTGACAGGGGGATGTATTCTATAGTTGACTTCACATGTCATTCCTGTAAGTGTTGAGTAATTCGTTGACAGAATTCTCTCCCAAATTGGCAGTGTTGACAGATCATGTCATTCCGAGCGGAGCGTCGAACGATGTTCGCGGAATCTAGGGCCCATGCAACGTGTCGCCCAATAGGCTCAACATCTTAGATTCCTCTCTTCGCTGCGCTCCGTTCGGAATGACATGTGTACTGTTCATGTAGAGTACTGCGTTCAGCTGCTTTTGTTCTCAAGTCTGTCAACGAATTACCTGACATTTACAATCCGAACGAATCGCAGCGGAGTGTCAAACCCTATTCGCGGAACCTAAGGCCCTGAGCTTAATGGGTTACATGCTGCGAGGCTCCCCAGATTCCGCGAACCCAGTTCGACGCTGCGCTCGGAATGACATATTTGATCGACGTTTCCTGGTGGAAATCGATTTCTGTCAACGAAAAACTCAACACATACAATTCCGGCGTACGCCGGAATCCATCCGCGCTACGCCCCCTGGACTCCGGCCTGCGCCGGAGTGACGATTTTCGTGCCGCTCACCGAATACGCCTTTGAGCCTGTTTACAATCTTCTTGCCTGGGCGCGCAGCGTTCGCCCCCGTATCGTGCGATACGCTGTATCGGGTACGGGGCAGGCTCTGAGCTTGCCTGTCCTGAGCCTGTCGATGGATCGAAGGGTGAAAGGAGGCCACACTATGCTGGCGAATGGCCGTACGTACTTCAACAGGGGTTGCCACTAACGGTGACAGAGCAATCCAATTGGCTACGGCATTGTATAGGTAGCCATCACTGCTTGGGGCTTAGTGCCGGCAACAACCAATCTCCGCGCACGGTATATAATCGCACGTAATACCTTCACAGGACTTGTAACCAGTTTGAAAACTTCGAGACCCGAGGAGAGATTGATGGCAACGGTGCAAACGTCACAAGAGGCGTTGGAAACATTACTAAACCGCGGCGTGGTGGATGCGGTGGTGCGGGCCGACCTGGAACGCATGCTGCGGTCTGGCAAGCGGCTGCGCATCAAGTTCGGCGTGGACCCCAGCCGGCCCGACCTGCACCTGGGCCATGCCGTCGGCTTTCGCAAAATCCGGCAGTTCCAGGAGTTAGGGCACCACGTTATCATCATCATCGGCGATTGGACCGCCCGCATCGGCGATCCATCGGGACGCTCCGACACGCGCCAGATGCTCAGCGCCGCGGAAGTGCACGCCAACGCCCAGACGTACCTTGACCAGATGGGCAAGATCGTGGACGTGGACAAGATCGAGGTGGCCTGGCAGACGTCGTGGTTCGAGGACTTTTCCCTGGAAGACGTGGTGCGCCTCTGCGCCAAGTACACCGTGAACCGCATGCTCGACCGCGCCGACTTTTCCACCCGCTACGGCGGCGGTCAGGCCGTCTCGGTGGTGGAATTCTTATATCCGCTGTTGCAGGCGTACGATTCGGTTGCGATCGAGGCCGACGTGGAGCTGGGCGGCACCGACCAGTATTTCAACTTCCAGGTGGCCCGCGACATCATGCCCGCCCACGGCCAACCGCCGCAACAGTTTCTCACCTGGCCGCTGCTCGTCGGCACCGACGGCACGCGCAAGATGAGCAAGAGCTACGACAACTACGTGGCCATCACCGATGCGCCCAATGACATGTACGGCAAGGTCATGTCGCTCTCCGACGACGTTATGCGAGATTACTTTGAAACGCTCACGGACATTCCGACGCCAACACTGGAAGAGATGTTTACGGAGATGGAAGCCGAAAAGCGCAATCCCCGCGACGTGAAAGCCCACCTCGCCCGCGAGATCGTAACCCAGTTCCACGATGAGGCGTCCGCGCAGTCCGCCGAAACCGAGTTCGTGCGCATGTTCCGCCAGGGCGCGCTGCCCAGCAACATCCCCGAAATCCCCCTGAACGACGCTCTACGGGATGCAAAGACCATCGTCGACGCGCTCATCGCCGCCAACCTCGCCAAGAGCCGTTCCGAAGCCCGCCGCCTCGTCCAACAAGGCGGCGTCCGCCTGGACAACACCCGCATCACCGATACCAACACGCCGTACTCCGCCAAACCGGGCCAAGTCTTCCAAGTCGGCAAGCGGAAGTTTGGTAAGGTAAGCGAGTAATCTTGTATGAAACCCCTGATGTCAGTACAGACGAATTCTGAGCGCAGAACGATCGGCCAGTCGACTTAAGTGACATCGTATACTTGCAACCTATGACTTGGCGGGAGTCTATTGAACGAAAGCATCCAAGGTATGCAGATAGAAATATCACTGCTAGAGATAACTGATCTGGTTGAAGTAGATGCCCTGATGAAGCGACACAGCCAGACTCTCGGCTTTCTGCCGACTGAAGCTCTACGTGATCACCTCGCTAGGGGTGGCGTACTAGGAGCTAAGGTTAGTCATAGTCTGGTTGGTTACCTTCTTTATGGGTCTAATCCTAAACGCTTTCGCATTACTCAACTCTGTGTATCGGAAAGATTCAGAGGTGAGGGTGTCGCCAGACAACTACTTGAAAGGCTAAAGGACTCCGCCACTACGCAAACTTCCATAGAGCTTAACTGTCGCCGCGATTTTCCTGCCAATGCTATGTGGCCGAAATTGGGCTTCGTACCTATTGGCGAGAAGCCAGGACGTTCCATAGCTGGGCATCTCTTGACACATTGGCATCTCGCCTTGCATTCGGATCATCAGCCGGAATTGGAGTTGTTCAAGGCCCAAACCTCAGATGAAGCACTTGACGTCGTCATTGATGCCCAAGTATTCTTCCATTTTTTTGAGCCGGACAGTACTGAGACTGAAGCATCCAAAGCTCTCCTTGCCGACTTTCTGGTCGATTCACTTAAGATTTGGATTACCGACGAGTTACTCAACGAGATAAATCGCAACGATGATCATGAGCAACGAAGGCAAAACCGAGCAAGTGTTCAGAAGTTTCCGCAAGTTCAGCCATCCCCAAAATTGGTCGAAGACTGCGCCGAACGATTGAAGCAGATCTTGCCTAGCAGTAGTACCAGTCAGGAGTCCGACATTAGGCACTTGGCAAAGGCTGCGGCTTCCGAAGTAAACGTCTTTGTTACCAGAGATCAAGGCTTGCTAAGTAAGGCTCCAGCTATTGCCAACCTCGTAAGCCTTCAAGTACTGTCTCCAACCGAGCTGATAGTCCAAGTCCATCAACTCTCTGAGGCCCAGTTGTATAGCGCTGACCGGGTTGCCGGTCTCCAACTCGGATGGCATCGCTTTAGCAAAGAAGACTTTCCGGTTTTTCCCCACGACGCTTTTCTCAATGAAGGTGAGGGGCAAAAGAAGTTCAGGCAGACTCTAAGCCAATTCCTGGGGAGTCCCAATCTTTATACCTGTGACCTGCTAAAAGACGGTGATGACGTTGCTATTGTCCGAACCATTAGGAATGATTCACCTGGGACAATCAGCATGCCATTGGCTAGAGTAGCAAACTCACCAAACCGGACACTATACGGGAGATTCTTGATCGCCGACACGCTTGCCAAAGCGGTCGACATGAATCAGGACATTGTAGAGATCAAAGCCACCGCTATCTCTCCTTACCTGAGACCGGCTCTCTTGGATATGGGATTCACAGCACATCCCGATGGATTTGTAAGGTTCTGCTTTTCCAGTGTCCTCAGCCGTTCAGAGGCTCTTGACAGGATTGCCCAACTCTCGCCAGAAATAATATCTGCCTATGAAGATATGTCGGACCTGGAGCTAGAGCAACATTGCTCGCCCTTGAGTTTAGCTGCTGAGCAAAGCTTCTTTCTCGTCCCAATTCGTCCAGGCTATGCGCTTAGTCTGTTTGATAGACAGCGTTCGGCTAACGATCTCATTGGAGGCGACCCTAAGGTGTTGTTGCGTTGGAACAACGTGTACTACCGTAAGAAAAGACGAAATAGGCTCCTCAAACCTCCTGCACGTCTTCTCTGGTACGTCAGCGATCCTCTAAAACAGATCGTTGCTGTGTCGCATCTCGACAGTGTTGACATTGATACTCCCAAGAATCTCATAAGAAGATTCAGGAAATTCGGCGTACTTAGGTGGGAAGACCTCTATGAGATGTGTAACCGCAACATATCAGCGGAACTGATGGCGTTGCAGTTTTCTCACACTTTCCTCTTCAGGGAGCGGATTCCACTAAGTAGACTCAGGGCGGTATACAAAGAGGATGGGCTGGATGTTGTCTTGCGGGGGCCGACCAGAGTGCCAGTGGAGATATTCCACAGGATATATCAGATAGGATTTCCGGCTCACTAAGGAACACTATGAAACCACTCTTCATATCCCTAAAGCCAGAATATGCCAATCTGGTGTTCGAAGGTCTAAAGACGGTCGAACTCCGTCGGCGAATAGTGTCTCAGGCAGAGAATGCTTGTGTGTTCGTCTACGTGTCCAGTCCAACTATGGAATTGAGAGGCGGGTTCCAAATCGGTCAGGTGTGGTCGGGGCCGCCGGAGGAAGTTTGGCGAAGTGTACACGAACTTGCAGCGGTTGACAGACTAGACTTTGATATCTATTTTAGGGGAACATCAATTGCGCACGCCTTGGAAATTAAGGATGTTTGGGAATATGAAGTCCCGATCGGGCTAGATACGCTGCGGAATCTCTTTGACGACTTTGTTGTGCCTCAGTCTTGGCGGTACGTCAAGACTGAGGAGCAAGAAGCACTTCAGCAGATGCAACGGCGAACTACAGGAGTGCGGGTGACCGTTGACTCGACCCCATAAACGCGGTCTACTTAGGCCATATATGTTGACTTGTTTCACGCACTGCGCGGCGGCTCGCCCATTCTCCGCTCCGGCCCGGAAATTGGGACGGGAAAAGGGCTGGTACTTTTGGCGATAGTGGCACAAGTGTGACGCGATTCAGAAAGACCGAGATCACATTTCACGCTTGCCGACGTGCTTTCTGACTATCTTCTTTACATATTCCGGCGTCGTGACTCCCTCTTTCTCGGCAATGCGGGATGTGCGATCGATTTCATCAACCTCGTCTCCCTTCCAAGCGATATCAAGCCTGCGAGCCGCTTCAAGCGCCACGTGAGAGTATGATTCAGGGCTAGCCCAGTAGCAAGAAGCGCAGTTCTCTGGCTTTTTTAAAGTTTGCCAGTTATCGCAATGCTCACAGGACCATGACTTTGCCCGGTTGCAGGAGCCGCACACCAGCATGTATGCGTCTGCGCGTCTCTGCTCAGCATCGGCATCTCCGGCAACCTCAAAAGGAATTCGATGGTCTATCTGTAAGTATCTTGACTCGTATCTCTCCAGACAAATGCCGCACCTATTGTCCGATTGTTTGAGAAGCCTGTCCTTAAACTCCTTCGAAAAGGTCTTGCGGCCACCAAACCTTTCTCCTTCTAAGAGCTCTGGATCTCCAAATCGGTATGCGGCTATTCGTTGTCCTTCTGAATTTTGCACATGGAACGTCTCAATAGGGATACCGCTCTCGCGCACGTCGCGAACGGCTCTGGGTGGATGCTTATAGCCGTATAGTACCTCTAACTCTTCCGTTGTAATGAATCCGTGCTCAAGAATGTGGTCGATTACGGTTCTCGGACGTTTCCCCGTGACCGACTTGAGCCGTTCAAGAAACTCTTTAGGGTAGTTGGGTTCGGACATCAGAACTTCCTGACAAAGAAAGTTGTTTAGAAACAACCTGTTGTTGACCGGACGCAATCACATCGATTCTGTCAAGCAAGGCCGATGATAGGTAGAGTGATTCGAATGTCTTGGTTGCTCTACCTAGAAGAGTCCCCTGAGATGACCTGCCGGCATCGATCTCTAGGCGTTTTAAATCCAAGTGTTCTGGCAGTTCCTCGCCGTAACTCTTTTCGTCGCTTCTACCGTCGTAGCTGACAACGTACGAAATCTCTCGCTGATTGAGGTTTTGCAACGTCTCTACGAATTCATCTCTATCTATACCCTCGACGTAACGCGGGTCACGATCATTACACACTCCCTGATAAGGAGGGTCCATGTAGACAATATCCGAACTCAGTACGCCGTCAAGTACATCCCGATAATCAGCGCATGAAACAGTTGTCCTGCCACTCAGCAACAACGAAGCCCCTATTAGGTGTCGTCTCATTGTTGTAGGATTAGCGCCTTTTCTGCGGTTGTCGGGGCTTTGGTTGAACTCGCCATTCGAGTTATAGCGAATTGAGGCTTTCACACAACGAGCGAGCAAGTACAGGAAGCACTCCGGGCTTGGAGACCTGTTAAATCTTTCCCGTATGAGGTTGTAGTATTCTCTCTCGCGTCCGAGTTGGGCATTCCACAATTCTTCATATCGATCTGCCAAGACATTGGGGCGCAACAATATCTCATCCCACAGGCTCATAAGAGCACTGTTGACATCATTGAGTACGACTGTTTGCGCCTTGCAGTAGTGCGTCGCTGCCAACGAAATAGCTGCTGAACCCGCAAATGGCTCTATCAGTCTCACGCTCAAGTCGTTTGGAGGAAAGAAGGGCAAGATGAACTTTGCGATTGACCGCTTGCTGCCCTGATACGGTATGGGGTGGGGGACGCTCACAAGAAATCTCCTCACTGGCGTAACCGGAGAAATCCCTAAGGGAACAAGCTAATCTACGGTCACCGCTGAGGTTTGGTCAGAAGGGAATATCGGCCTCGTGCTACTCTTTGCACATCTGGCATTCGAGTTAGCACTGAGAATATTGATGCCCTTGGCCTCTTAGATGATAATGATGCACGTTGGTTTACAAACTCGCAGATCTCGCTAAAAGATGCAGAATCCTGCTTGTTTGCAAGAAATGACCTGATCAATTCTCGAATTGTCGGTGACTGCTGTTGCTTAGGCAAGGAACCTGCTCCCACCGCATAAGGTATCAAATTCATTCTCTTTGCTAGTTTCACACTTTCCAAGTCAGTATATTGCTTGGCAGTATTGGACGGCAACCTGGCCTAACTGGCTTGAAGTTCCTTGCCGCATGTTGACTTAGGTGGTCGGTTCGCCTTTCTGCCGTTCTAATCCCGGGCGGAAGTTGGGGACTTCAAGCAGTTCCGTCCCTTGGTCGATGGAGTCGGCGGCGAGGATGGCGGGGGCGGCGGTATCCATCGCTTGGTAGACGTCGAATTCCAGGGGGGTTGTGCCGAGCACGGCGTCGCGGAACGAGACGTGGACGTAGTAGTCGGCGTCGCCGTGACCGCTGCCGCGGGCGGCGGCCGGCGCGTCGGTGCGGGCGTGGCCCCAGTCCATCTGCGCCAAGTCGTGCATCTGGCCGTCGGCCAGCCACATGAGCGGTTTGCCGCTGCCGCTGCGCTTCCACTCCAGCACGCCGCCGGTACCGCTGATGTGAAACCAGTGGTGGCCCATGCCGTGGGAGACCGGCTGCGTGAAGCCGCAGGCCAGCCGCAGGATAGCGTCCTTCTCCGTCTTCATCAGCGCTACCTGGATATCCGGCTGGCCGATCTCGGGGTGCGAGTAGCTGGGCGCGCCGGTGCTCATGGCGGTCACGTTTACCACCCGGTCGTCGAGCACTTTCAAAAGCGGGCTCAGCTCGTGAGGCAGATAGTGAATCGGCGGCATGGTGTGCAGCCACGTCGGCTGCGCCCCCGGTTTTTCATATAGCTCATCCACCGACGCGAATTCACCGGAAGCCGGATCCTGAAAGAACTGCCGCGTGCCGTAGTAACCGATGTATTGTCCTTCGCAGAACGTGATCTGTCCCAACTTTCCCGACTGCACCACGTCGCGCCAGGCGTCGATGTAGCCCCAGAAGCGCGTCTGCTCGCCAAGCTGGTAGACCAGCCCCGACCGCTCCTGCGCCAGCACGATGCGCCAGCAGTCTTCCAACGTATGCGCCGCCGGCACCTCTGTATTCACGTGCTTGCCGGCTTCCAACGCCATGGCCGCCAGCGCGCCCTGCTCTTTGCAGCGCACCGTCACCGCCACCGCGTCCACCTGGGAATCGCCCAGCATGTCCTCATAGCTAGCGTAGGCTTTCACGCCCTCGCGCGATTCCAGGGCATCCAGCGCCCGCTCGTGCAGAGTCACAATCGGATCGCATAGGGCCGTAATGCGGTAGCCCTCGATGCGCTCGAGCATGCGCAGCCAGTGCAGCCCGCGATGCCCCAATCCGACCAGACCGACGCGTATGTCATCCATGGCTAAACTCTCGTTTCTTCACTGAGCTTTTCCGGCGTTTACTCGTGGAGCCAAGACATATCGATTCTGACATTCCCCACCTAGTACGCCTCCCTACAGGGCATACTGCCTCTACAGGGTCCTATTGCGCGACATTGTTAGTGCAATGCGATAGGGTTAGCCTCATGGGAATGTCCCCCTCACCCCAACCCTCTCCCCAGGGAGAGGGGGCAAAACAGTTCCTTCTGGATCTAGTTACGCAAAGGTCTCCCGAGGGAGAGGGAGTTATCTTAGGATTCTGGTTGGGGTTTTGCGATGGACTCGTAATGGACGGCGGTCATCCCTCTTGCTGGCAAGCGTTTTAGTTGCCTACTTGCCTGCGATGTACCAGAGTCTCCTTGATTGGAGAGGGTAGCACAGGATTGGAACCTGTGCCCACCAAGTGGGTTCTGCGGTCGAGTTCGTTCCCTCGCAGCGCCAATGAACAGTCCCGTGCCCGGGGGCAACACCCAAGCCCTCACACCGGCTTACTCGGCGACCACCAAACTACGAATCTGCTCGATCACGGATTCGCGCACGCCCGCGCGGCGCAGATCGTCCACGTTGGCAAACGGACCGTCGGCCTCGCGGGAGGCGAGGATGCGGCGGGCGGTCACCTCGCCGATGCCGGGCAGCGCTTCAAGTTCCCTTTGCGTTGCCGTATTAATGTTAATCGGCCTGAGGGTGGACGGGTCCGTGCCGGACACGCTTAATTGCGCCGTATCTCCCTTAGCGGGAACGTGAACGTGCAACTCGTCCCGTATGCGCCGCGCCAGATTGATCGCTACGGGATCGGCTTCCGTCGTAAAACCCCCGGCGCGCGCCACCACGTCGCCAACCCGTTCGCCGGACGTGGCAGGGTAGACGCCCGGTTGCGCCACGGCGCCCGTGATGTACACCTTGACATCGCGCAACTCCGTCTGCACCGGCGTCACCGTAATCGGCGCGGTATTGCGCAACTGCAAGGCGTACAGGCCCAGCGCAACAGCAGTGAGCACGACCAGCAAGAGCACAATGCTCAAGCGGTTTCGTTCCAGCCATTGGAGCGAACCGCCGGAATCCCCAGCGCCTTGTCCCGGAATTGGCTGTTGCTCGCCGTCGATCACCGTTTCAACCTCTGGTATCGGGCGCGGCCGGTATGTTGACTTTGCCTTGCATCGAGAGCGAAATGCAAAGCGCTTGCCCCGTATACACGGCGAGAGCTGCGGCGCAATCTATAGCGACTGGATGTTCAGCCATGCCGGGCTGCCGCGCCGGTAGCCCGAGAGTTTCCACGCTTGGGAAAAGACGTTCCCGCCGGCCCGCTCGCGTTTCATGCTGAAAGTCTCGTGCACACGGATTGAGGCTACTCATATCAACACTACACAATAAAGATAACAGTAATATAATACTTCACTAGCAGCACATATGTACTCTCCCTGCCACCTTACCGGTTTCCGAACCATTGGCGCCAAGTCGCTCCAACAGCGTGAGTAGTACTCATCTCATAAATGTACGCAGTTATGCGATTTGGGCTTGACTTCTGATTAGCCTTTTGCTACCATATTTGTAGGAGGTAGTGAAATGGATATAATCAAAGTCTTTCAACGATTTCCCGACCACGAGTCTTGCATCGAGCATCTTGAAAAGGTGCGCTGGGCTGATGATCCCGAATGCCCGTTTTGCCGGAGTACACAGGTAGCGCGTAAAGCTGACGGTGAGCGCGTAGGCCGCTGGAATTGCCATGCTTGCCACAATAGCTACAACGTACTGCACGGTACGATTTTTCAAGGCACTAAGGTACCGCTGCAAAAGTGGTTTCTAGCTATCTCCATAGTGCTGAATGCTAAGAAGTCTCTCAGTAGTTGTCAACTAGCGCGTGACCTAGACATGGTTCAGTCAACGGCATGGCGTTTGGCAATGAAAATCCGCAACGGCATGGTCACCGATAGCGCATTGCTAACCGGCATCGTTGAAGCCGACGAAACCTACATAGGCGGCAAGCCACGTAAGGGCAACAACACCAAGCCTAGAGGCAAAAATCCTCGTGGGCGCGGTACCAAGAAGCTACCCGTGCTTGGTGCAGTAGAGCGCGGCGGCAAAGTGTCAGCACAGCCCACGCCACGTGTGACTGCTAAGACGCTTAAGGCTTTTCTCACACGCCGCGTAAGTTCCGACGCATTGCTAATGACCGACCAACTCCCCGCCTATGGCCGCATGGGTGACTGGATACGCCATGCTACAGTTGATCACGGCAAGTGTTACGTTGAAGGCATAACCCACGTCAACACCATTGAAGGCTTTTGGGCATTGCTCAAGCGGGCATTGTTCGGACAGCATCACCACTACACCACGCGCCATGCCGCAGCGTACGTTGCCGAAGCCTGCTACAAGTACAATATCCGGCGCAATGAGAATGCGTTTGGCGACTTCATTCAGGCGACAGTCTCATGAACAAGCTCTACTATGGCGATTGCTTGACCATCATGCAGGACATGCCTCTAGGTAGCGTAGACCTCATATACCTTGACCCTCCCTTCAACTCTAATCGAACCTACAATGCCATTTACAAAGACGAAACGGGCAACCCTCTTCCCGACCAAATAGAGGCGTTCTGTGACGCGTGGGAACTAGATGAAGAGCGCGAGCGCGTTATACGGGCAATGCCCGTCTTGATGCGTGAAGCCGGGATTGATGACTCTGCTGCAAGGCTTTGGCAACTTTGGATGAATGCATTGCGAAATACACAACCCCGCTTGCTTGCATACCTGTCTTATATGACGGAGCGATTGATTGTTATGCAACGCATTCTGAAGCCAACAGGGAGCATCTATTTCCACTGCGACCCCACAGCGAGCCACTACATAAAAGTGATTATGGATGCTGTATTTGGTCACGGGAATTTTAGAAATGAAGTCATTTGGGGGTACCGTACTGGTGGTGTCAGCAAGCGCTGGTTTGGCAGAAAACATGACGTAATACTCTTCTACGTGAAAGCATCCAAGCATGCGACGTTTCATGTTGAAAAAGAGAAATCGTACAATCGAGACTGTAAACCATACCGCTTCAAGGGTGTAAAAGAGTATCAAGACGAAAATGGAAATTGGTACACAATGGCAACAATGCGTGACATTTGGGAAATCAATGCTATCGGGCGAACATCGAAAGAACGGCTTGGTTATACAACGCAGAAGCCTATTGCCTTGCTGACTCGCATAATCAAGGCGTCAAGCAATCCTGGAGATCTCGTACTAGACCCATTTGCGGGCTGCGCGACGACACTTGAGGCTGCCCATAGACTAGAAAGACAGTGGATTGGAATTGATATAGCGATACACGCTGTCAAGCGAGTTGCCCAGGTCCGTCTTGGCGACCGTTGCGGGCTGATAGAAGGAAGAGATTACACTGTGGAAGGAGTGCCGCGCAACTTGGAGGGCGCTCAAGACTTGTGGGAGCGGGACAAATATCACTTCCAGAAGTGGGCAGTTGAGCAAATCGAAGGATTTGTGACCACGCGACGAACTAACGACGGAGGAATTGATGGGCGGCTTTACTTTTACTTGCCAAATAACCTCAATATTCAGAGCATGGTATTGGAAGTCAAAGGTGGCAAGAATATTAATGTCAGTATCATTCGTGATCTCAGGGGAGTGCTTGAGAGGGATGATGCACTCATGGCCGGGCTTATCATCATGGCACCACTAAGTGCAGCAAAAGAGCGCAATTTCAATCGCGAAATGGCGCAAGCGGGTAGCATTGATGTACACGGGATTCATTACCCGCGCATGCAAATATTGACTGTTGAAGAGATATTAGAAGGCAAGAGGTTTAGCACGCCTAATATCGCGGCTGGTAGGCATGATGCGCAGCCAAAGCTTCCCATAGCATAACAAGTGTTGGCCTATTCAACTGCAATAAGAGGAGATCGCCGGCGCGCTGCTAAGTGAACCGACGATCCCTAAGAAAGAATACAAAGAACTCGTCCCACACGCAATAACTGGAGCACTATAAGCCCACATCGCATAAGTCCGTAAATGTATAGTTCTGCGCAGACCCGCCCTTAGACAGGCTCAGAGCCTGCCCCGTACTTGATACGGGGGCGAACGGGAAAGCGAAAGATCCGCTCGTGCTGAGTGCTGCGCGAGACCCTTGCCTGTCCTGAGCACTTCGACAGGCTGTGACGAAGGGTCGAAGCATGAAACGGCATTTCGAATCTGTTCATGAGATAGCCTTTAGTGATCCTCTGGAATCAGATTGTTTTGGGGTCATTACGCGTCACGACCGGCTCACGACAAGCCGCGGCCCTCCGTGAAGCTAACGGCCAGCGTTAAAGGCGACACAAGCGGATATCGTCGTAGTGTCCCCTAGAACCGGACAAGCCGCTTTGCTAACAGAGTTGGCGGCGTGCTATGCTGTATTTCACTGCTATGGACAACCTTCCCGAATCACGCGATATCCGCATCACGCCTATGAGCTTTGTGCTTGGCGCAGGCGTGGTTTTAATTGTGGTTTTCATCGCCATCATTGCCACGCGCATCGTCAGCGTGCTGGTGCTGCTGTTTCTCGGCATCCTCCTGGCGGAATCAATTCGGCCGATCGCCAACAAGCTGCGGACCTGGAAGATCCCCCGCGGCGCTGCTGTTATGATCGTCTATTTCCTGTTGGCGTTAGTACTAACAGGACTGGGCCTGATTCTCGTCCCTCCACTTGTGGTGCAGGTACGTGAAGTAGACGACATAACATTGGAGCTTGCCGACTGGGCGCGGGACGAAGTCCCAAGGCTCTACCAGATATCGGTAGACTTTGGTTTCGACGACGAAGTGCGGGAACTTGGCTCGGATCTCACCAGCACAATCACGCAGCTCATCGGTACCTTGGCTGTTGTACCGTTTCAGGTCTTAGGGTTCTTGTTCGGTGTGGTGTCTGTGCTCGTGATTGGCTTTTTCTGGATGAGCGCCACGGAACGGCTCAATCGTTCGGTGATCGCGCTCTTGCCGCCAAAGCGCGCGACGGCGGTCCGCAACCTGGCCGCCGAACTCTCCCAACGCGCCGGCGGGTGGGTGCGCGGCCAGGTCATTCTCATGGTATTCATCGGCACCGTGACGTTTGTCGGCCTCTTTGTGCTAGGAGTGCCGTATCCGCTTGCCCTGGCGACATGGGCCAGCCTCATGGAGATCATCCCCATCATCGGACCGTTTCTGGGGGCCATTCCGGCAGTACTCGTTGCGCTCATAATCTCCCCCTGGCTGGCGTTGGCCACGGCAATCCTGTACGTGATCATTCAACAGTTGGAGAACAATATACTCGTCCCCAAAGTGATGGAGCGCGCCGTGGGTCTGCACCCCATTCTCGTAATGGTTGGCGTGTTGGCGGGAGGCGTGCTGTACGGGATACTCGGCATTGTGATTGCCGTACCGCTCGTGGCAGCGATGCAGGTGCTCGTCATGCGCCTCGCGTTGCCTTGGCTCATCGCACAAATGGCTACAGAAGATGACCCGAAGACACATGCAACTGGGGATGGGTTACCAAGAAGCCAAGGGAGCGCTGTAGACGAATCTGCGCCCGCCCACGAAGCCCCAGAGACACCTGCATCCGATCCCAAGACCTCACGGACCTAGCCGTCTTGCACCGTACACTAGGCTAGGAGGAGATCGGTCCAGGTGTTGTCGGCGGCCGCTCTTTGCACTGCATCAATCACGCGCTGTGCCGCCAGACCGTCGGCAAAGTCTGCCACAAAGTCCGTACCGAGAATGGTGCCCACCAGCCGCGCGGCGTGATACGCAGGGAAGTCCTCATACGCCACGGTGAATTCCATAGGAACCGGCAACTGCATAAAGCCAATTTCACCCGGTTCAGCCACCCGCACCGTGGGCTCCACGCCGCGTTCTGCCGTGAAGATCAAACTTCCTTCCTCGCCGTAGACTTCCACGCGCAGCGAGTTTGAGCGACCGGCCGCCGCCTGACTGATGTGCAGCGTGACCGGCACACCCGATTCCAGCCGCGCGAGCGAGACTGCCGTATCGTCGTTGCTAACCGCGCCGCCGTCGCGCTCCACGTTGTGTGTGAAGGTGTGACCTGTTACACTAGCAAACTCACCGCACCACCACCGCACCAGATCGATAGCGTGGCTGCCCACGTCGCCGAGCGCGCCGGCCCCGGCTACTTCACCATCCATGCGCCATACTTTGGGGCGGTCCGCGCCATGCCGAATGTCTTGCAGGTACAGTACGGTAACATGAGAAATCCGCCCCACGCGACCTTCGTCCAACAGGTGCTTGGCGTAGCGCGCGGCGCCAATTGAACGAAAGGTAAAGTTGACCGCCGTGCGCACGCCGGCCTTGGCTACAGCCGCCGCCATCGCCTCGGCTCCCTGCAGTGTTGGCGCAAGGGGTTTCTCGCAGATGACGTGACAGCCCCGTTGGGCGGCCTCGATGGTCATGGGCGCGTGTGCGGCATTTGGGGTGCCGACTAATACGATGTCCGGCTCGGCAACAGCCAACATCCGCGAGAAGTCTGTGTGTATCGGCAAACTCGAGTGCTGCGACTGCATTTCTGCGGCGCGCTCCTGACTCCGCGTGAAGGCGCCAACCACGTGTACGCGGTCACAACTCAAGAGGCCGGGCAGCAGGACGCGTTGCGTAAAGGAACCCAGACCGGCAACGGCAATCCGATGCGTCCTCATTGAAGGTGATCTCCTCGCTATGTATACGTCATTGTGCCATGTTGCGTTCTGTGCCGCCAAACGGCATTGCTGATAGTGCCCTGCGAGCGCAGATTGGTGTTCCTGCCGGGGAATGTAAGATCAGAGTGGGTGAGATTTGTCTCCTGCCAAACGTCACTTTTCTTAATCCTTCTTCATCAGGACTGCAACCCTTTTAGTGGCAACTTAAGAGAATCTTTCAAATCCATGCCCCACATCCGTTACTATAAAGACTATAGTTATTAGAATAGAAGCTTGATTCTTAGAATATCCTTAATAATTGGCAAATATCCTAAGAAGTTCCTTAGAATCGCTTCACAGTCTTGAAATCCGGTGGTATGCTGGCAGAAATAGCTCGTAGCGACCCGGTGGGCCGCAGAAACGTAACAAAGGAGTTACATCGCGTCCCACCTAGCCCACATCGTGGCACGGCACCGGCGCCGCCCACAAGGCCGCCGGAGTGCAGTGAAGGAGGTACACCATGGCCAGAGAGCTAGAGCATAGAGTAGACCGCGTGCAGCGGTTGCAAGAGGCGAGGGACGCCCTGGCAGCGCTCCTTGCAAACTCAATCGCAACCGACTTGCGGGAACGTGAACGTGGCAGTGATGCTTCGGCAGACGATGATGATTTTGTGGACTTGGCGCAGGAAGTCGCCATCCAAGAGGATCGTGAAGCAGTGCTTGATGTGCTGCGGCGCGACCTGAGGGCCTTCGATCAGGCCTGGCAGAAAGCCGAGGCCGGCACCTACGGCGTCTGCGAAGACTGCGGAGAGGGCATATCTGCGGAACGCCTGGAGTTTGTGCCGGAAGCTACGTTGTGCGTCGCGTGCCAGACCCGGCGCGAGCGCGCCTGGTTCGGGGCACGTTGAGCCAAGAGCGCACGCTGAACGTTCGGCGTACGCTAAGCAGAATTTTACCTGCTGTCTCTTACCCTCTCACTCCGTAAGGAGGAGGATGACGAAGCCGTCACCCTCCTCCTTATTGTTTCTCTCAAATGTCCTCGCAGCTTGCGAAAACCAACGGTCCGTCGCAGAGTTCGCGGACTGCGCCCACCTCCCGCAAGAGCGAGGTTGACCGGCCTGCCGGGAATCCCAAAGAAGGCGCCCTGCGAATATGCTCGGTCCTTCATCTAAACTGGTCGGTCAGGCGGGGTGCTCTGTGATTCGTCACGCACCTCCAAACGTGCTTTTCCTCCAGCCGGCGGCATGCAGCCTGCAAACAACCTCTCGTGACGCGCGCCCTGCGTGACGTGCAGGGAGTCCTCACGGTCACCTCTACATTATCTCGACCAGCAGCGCAGCACTTACTCTCTCTCCCCCGAGAGTCTACTGTGAAACTTCGACCAGCAGCCCACCGATTACACCCTCTCCCCCAAGCGTATGCTGTGGAAATTCGACCAGCAGCCCGCCGATTACTCCCTCTCCCTGGGGAGAGGGCCGGGGTGAGGGGATTCCTGCCTATACTGCCCTCTTCTTGCCTGTTGGACCCTTTCAAACATTGCCAAATCGCTGAGGATGCCCCGGAGAGGGAATCCCCGCCCTCCGGGGCACGGGGCTGGCACTAGCCATCTCCCCCAAATGAGTCCACTTCATAGCCTCGGCCGGCAGCGCAGCAATTGCCCCCTCTCCCCTTGAGACCATTACGCTACTTCAGCCGGCGGCACAGCAATCAATCCCTCTTGCTAGGAGACCTCTACATACCTTAGGCCGAATGTGCGGGAATTACGCCCTCTCCAGGGAGAGGGTTGATTGACCTGACACAGACTTTACAGGTGTGCGGGGACTTAGTTTATTCATCAGTTGGAATTTCTACACGGGGCTGAGGGGGCACCCTGCTCCTTCTGTCGCCCTCCCTGGGAGCAACTACCTGTACCAGACCGGTGAAAACGGGGTAGATTGAAGGAGATTAATCCGCAATCCCGATTCTTGAGATGGAGGCGAGGGCGTAAATTGACCGCTCCGCCGGGCGGCGGCATCATACAGGTAGCTTCAAGGGTGCACGTCACCCACCCACTGGTCCCAAGGAGAAACATGAGCACACCTTCCGCCACTCCGTACGATCTGGTAATCCACGCCGGGCGCGTTCTATGTCCTGCCACGGGACGGGATGGCCCCGGCGCCGTGGCGGTGCGCGGCGACCGCATCGCGGCGGTATCGCTACTCTCGCAGACGCCGACTTCGTCGCAGACGCCGACTTCGTCACCGGACGCCGCGGAGGGCGCTGCTCTGCCGCTCGACTCGGCGCTCCAGACGCTCTCCTTGCCCGATGGCATCTTGCTGCCTGGCCTCGTGGACGCCCACGCGCATCCGGCGCTCTCGGGCTCCAAGTACGGAATCGCGCCCGATACGCACATTTTGCCGTATGGTTCCACCACGCTGCTCTCGCAGGGTGACGCGGGAGCGAACAACTGGGCACGTTACAAAGAAGAGACCATTGCCGGCAGCCGCACCCGCATTCTCATGGCCCTCAATCTCTCGGCCTCCGGCGAATCCAACGAAGAAGGCTGCTTTGCCGATCTGGCCGACGCCGACGTGGACGCCTGCGTGGAGACCGTGCTTGGGGACCCCGATAACATCTGGGGCATTGCTCTGAATGTTGGCCCCACCAACTGCGGCGGCAACGATCCCCGCGAGATCATGGCCCGCGCTCTCGAGGCAGCCGAACGCACGGGCAAACCCCTCCTTGTCGGCCAGGGCCGCCACGACGACTGGTCGCTGGAGGAGCAGTTCGCTTTACTGCGTCCCGGCGACGTGGTGACCTACTGCTTTCACGCGCGGGGTGGGAGTCCTGTGGCTGACGGCCGCGTGCTCGACTGCGTGTGGGAGGCTCGCGAGCGCGGTATCCTCTTCGATCTCGGCCACGGCTATGACTCGTTTAGCTTTGATATTGCCGCAGCCGCAATTGCCGAGGGCTTTCTGCCGGACACGATCTCCAGCGACGTCTACGTCCGTCATGTGGGCGCAAATCCGCGCCACCACCTGCCGCTGGTGATGTCCAAGCTCCGCGCCGCCGGCATGCAGGAGGCCGACATCTGGCCCCGCGTGACATCGCGTCCCGCCGCGCTCCTCGGCTTGGAGCACGAGATTGGGGCGCTGACGCCCGGCGCCTGTGCCGACCTGGCCGTGCTCCGCTGGCACGACGCGCCGCAAGCCCACCGCGACGCCGCGGGTAATGAGCGCCAAGGCGGCGTGTGGGAACCGGTGCTGACCGTACGTGCTGGCGAAACAGACTAGCAACAGCACCATTGCGCCCACGACGCAACTCCATGAGGGAGTCCCTGACCATGCGCTGTATCGCGAATACTTCATTCTGCCGTAATTGTTTCATTCGTGCTATAGTCTAGGGAGAAGGAGGAGGGCAGTGGCAACGACTGAGGAGCGGCTATCTCGCCTTGCAGGCGTTTACGATCACCTAGCGACAAAGGCAGATATAGCGGGCACAAAGAATGAAATTGTCGCGCTTCAAGGCAAAGTGATTGCTGTAGAGGGCAAAGTGATAGCTGTTGAAGCAAGAGTGAGCGCGCTCGAAGGCATCGTGAACGCGATTGCTAATGAAATGCGCGGTGAGTTCCGCATTCACAGGTGGGTACTTGGTCTCCTATTCGCCCTCAACCTCCTGATCGTAGGGAGAGTTTTCGAGATCATACCTTTCTAGAACAAGGGCAGGGGGATTCATCCCTTTCTTGCTCCCGCCTTGGAACAGACTCTCCCTTCTGTATTTGGCCTTGCTCCTCCTTCTCGTATTGCGATATCGTCCCGCATTTGATATTTGTCCGAAAAGGCGCCCGGTGAGTGCGAGCAGCGACATTCTGTTCGCCACGCTACTCCGCTGTTCACTTACAACTTGCACGCCCGCTGCCAGCAGCTCAGTCGTAGCGCGGGGGCTTGTCCCCCGCTCTTGGTGCCCAAAGAAACCACTAGCTCAGCCTAGGCGCTTAGGCCGGCGAAAGGCATCACGTGGGATTTCAAGACACCTCTGATTACACTTCGGTCGCGTCGCACTATGATGCAACGCGCACCATTCCCTTTGGGCTCTTACACACGTGTTTCGAACGCATTTTCGTGAAAGCTGGCTTCCCCGATCTGGGCCGCATACTCGATGCCGGCTGCGGCACCGCACAAGTCTCCCTTCCGCTGATAAAGACTGGCCATAGCGTGGTAGGTGTGGACGTGTCGCCGGCCATGCTGGAAATCGCCCGGCAGAAACTGGAACCCGGTGACAGTGCAGAGTTCAGGCTGGGCGACGTGCGTGCACTAGAAGACCCACGAGATTCCTATGATGCGGTTGTGGTTTCCAAGCTCTTTCAACACGTCGGCAACTGGCAATCGGCCGTTGATGAGCTTATCCGGGTGACGAGGAATGGCGGCCTGTTCATGCACATCAACGAAAAAGGCGCCTTCAAACATGCGGTAAGAAGGCAGTTTTCCACCCGCTGTCGGGAGCGGGGCTATACCGATCTCTACGTAGGTATCAAAGACCGCAGTGAACTCGGCGAATATCTGCTTGCAAAGAGTGCGACGTCGCTCGCCGTCGACACCCACGACCTGACTTGGGAAAAGACCATCACGTACGGGACAGCGCTAGAACACCTGCGGCTAAAGCTCCATTCGGAGTTCTGGGCGGTGCCTGACCGAGCGTATGACCACATCTTGGCAGAGGTTCAGACGTGGGTGCGCGCGCAGCCTGCGGGTGAAGAAACGCTCGAAACGATGCGCCCCTATCTGGTGGCCGAAGTCTTTATCATCAGGAAGTGAGCTTAGGCGCACGGTGGCGTCATTGTTCATCATGCGGCCGCAGGCGCTGGATTCCGGCTTGCGCCGGGATTGATTGAAAACAAAAGTAACTGAACGCAGTACTATGCAAGACTGGTACATATGTCATTCCGAACGGAGCGCAGCGAAGTGTCGCTAAGAGCGCGGAATCTAAGATGCTGAGCCTATTAGGCGACATGCCGCGTGGACCCCAGACTCCGCGTCTTTGACGAAGTCAGCGAACCCTGTTCGACGCTCCGTTCTGAATTGTAAATGTCAGGTAATTTGTTGACAGACTTGGTAGAAGAATCATGGAAGCAGAACTCTGTGCTTGCCTGCATGCACGTCATTCCGAACGGAGCGTAGCGGAGTGTCGCTCTTAGCGCGGAATCTAGAGTGCTGAGGCCGTGAAAGTGCGTTGAGCAGGGACCCTAGATTCCGCGAACCCTGTTCGACGCTACGCTCGGAATGACAAGGCCTTGTAGCGCTTTCTACGGGAAAGCGGATTCTGTCAACGAATTATTCAACACTTACAGGAATGTTAGTACCGATCGGCGTTCTGTAGGAACTATCCGCATACTTTGCCGTCGCCCACCACGTTAGCCCTATACCCCTGCTTGCACCCAGGCGCAGAAGCGGCGGTCGAGGAACTCGATGACGGCGTACAGGCTGAGACCGAGCGCGGCCATCGCCACAATCCCCGCGTACATGGCGGGGTAGTCCACGCGTCCCCATGACTGCACCACGATGAAGTACCCCAGTCCGCTCTGTGTGGCGAAAGTTTCGGTGAAGAACAGCACAGCTATGGCCGTACCGCTAGTGATGCGCAGCGCGCTGAGGATAGACGGCAGCACCGCCGGGAAGTAGACGTAGCGCAGCAGATGGCGGCGGCGCGCGCCCAGCGAACGCACCGAGAGCACGAGCTCGGGCCGCACGGCGTAGGCGGCGTCACGGGTGAGCACGAGAATCTGAAAGTACAGGATGAGGCTGATAATGAATATCTTGGAGGTCTCGCCGATACCCAGGAAGAGCATGATGATGGGCAGCAGCACGATCTTGGGCACGGGGTAGATGAGGTAGATGAGCGGGCTGGCAATGCGGTCTATCATGGGCGCTTGGCCCACGGCCATGCCCGCCGGCGCCGCCAGGATCACGGCAATGATGATGCTCAGCACCACGCGGTAGGCACTGACGAGCAGGTCTTCCCACAAGCCGTTCGTCCACTCGCGCCAGAAGGCCTCCGCCACCACCCACGGCACCGGCAAGATCGGATTGCCAACCAGTATCGCCGCTAACGCCCATACCCCCACCAGCGCCACAACAGCGGCGAGAACGAACGGTGGGGTGACACGCGAACGCGGAGCGATCATTGCGGTTAAGCCTTCACTCTTTGTTTACCCCGCAACACTTGTACCCTGGAAGCGCCACGCGGGCAGCTTCCCGCAAAACCCTCTATTCTGAATGCTCCAAGTCAGTCTGCACTTGCACCAGCTGCTTTTTCACAGCAGGCAGATCTACAGTGACTATCTTCCATACCTGTGCCACGATAATCCCGTGATACCTGTGAATCAGCACGTCACGCAAGCCAGCGACCTTTTGCCAAGGAATGTCAGGATGCCTTTCGCGGACTGCTGGAGGAATGTGCTTTGCGGCCTCACCCACTATCTCTAAACGACGGAACACCGCATCCTGCAGAAGAGAGTCCCCTTCAAAGCCATTTGCGTCCACGCCGGCAAGGTAACTCTCTACCTTTTCAATGCTCGTCAGCATGTCCTGCACGAATAGACCGACGTCCCGCTCCTCACTCATACGAGAGGCACCTCTTCGCTAAGTATGCGGTCGCGCAGGAGCGGCTTTATGGCAGCGTACTGCACTAGATCAACCCGTCGTTCTAAGACCTCTTCAAGTTCAAGCTTAATCCCGATAAAGTCGAATAAGCTTGCCTGACTGTCAAGCTCTACTAGGATATCGACGTCACTTTCCGGCGTAGCCTCACCCCGCACGACAGACCCGAAGATACCCGCGCGCTTTATGCCGTGCCGGCGCAGCACGGGCAGAACTTTCTCCCGAATACCTGCTACAGCGATTGTCGTACTATTTCGATACTCAGTCGCCATTGCTTCTCTATCTCAACGCAACGATTGCCCAATGAGGACACGCAGGAATTCTCGCGGGCTGAGAACGGTAACTTCCTGACATTTGCCTAGCACCTGCAGGCCCTTATCGCCGGTAACCAAGTAGTCAACCATCCCATTCACCGCCGTTGCAAGCACACGGTCATCTTCTGGGTGGGAAGCGACCTTGGGAAAGGAATCTGTAACGGGAACTTCCCTGGCAAATTGGCGCACAAGCGCAATGTATCTCGCAATAGATTCTGCGCGCAAGCGTCGCGCAAAGTAGGGTTTCATCAGCGCGCTGTCTAGCTCGCCGAGTATGTAAGGAGAGAGAACGGCGACGAACTCAGCGCGAAACCACGCTTCGATTACCTGCGCCACGGCACTACGTGTGTCAAGCGCACCAGACGCTAGGACATTCGTATCCAACGTGGCAAGAATCACGTGCTCTCGCCAGCACTCGCCTTGGCCCGTTTCTCTCGGCGCACTTCCGCAATCGCGCGCTCAACTTCACTCTCGATCTCCTCGCTAGGCACACCTTCGAAAGGCTCTCGCATCTCGGAGAGCACCCTGAATCGTTCTTCTCTTTCTGCCTCCATCTTCTCAAGATAGGCAAGGTCGGCTGGAGAAACGACAGCGGCCACTGGGATGCCGCTTCGTTCGATAATAACCCGGTTCTTCCGGTCGAAGACTTCATTGATCAGACCACTGAGATTTTGTCGCGCTTCAGACGCCTTGACTGTGCGGAGACTTGCCACCATTCCCCTCCTAGTGTGTATACTACTTTGTACAATGTATCACACGCTTGTACATGTTGCCACGCCAGGGAGGCTATGTGCTCATTGACGCTACCACGCGCCTGCAGTACCGCCTCATTCCGCAAGTACTTCCGGGTGCTTTTCCGCGAACTCCTTCGCTAGTCTGGCAGCAGTTTCCGTATCGTCCTGACCCAGGTCGCCGTCGATGACGTGGTTGAGGAGATGATCTTTGATCGGCTTGATCCAAGGCCCCGGGCTGCGATCGAACATGGTCATGAGGTCGTTGCCGTCCAGCGGGCTCTTGAGTTGCGCCACGTCTTCCTGGGCCTGGAGCTCGCGGCAGCGGGCTTCCAGGTGGTTAACGCGCGCCACGCCCGCCTCCACGCGGGAGCGGCGGTAGCTGGTAATGTCGGCGCGGGAGAGGGCGAAGAGATCGTCCGTGACGCCTTCCGTTTCCCGCAGGAAGCGGCGCACCGCACCGTCGGTCCACTCCGGCGTGTAGAGGTTTGGACGCAGGTGTTCGGCCACCAGACGTTGAATGCGCTCGCTGCTTTCCCGGTCGAAGCGCAACCGCCGCAGAATGCGCCGCGCCATGCGCGCGCCCACCATCTCGTGCCGGAAGAAGTGCACCTTGCCGTCCTGCACCGTCTTCGTCTTCGGCTTACCGATGTCGTGCAGCAGCGCCGCCCAGCGCAGCACCGGCGTGGCGGGCACGTTCTCCACGACTTTGAGTGTATGGCCGAACACGTCCTTGTGGCGCCCGTCCTGGCCAGTACTGCGCAGCGGCAGCAGCTCAGGGATAACGTATGACGCCAGGCCGGAGTCGCACAGGATTTCGAGTCCAACCACTGTTTGGTCCGCCGTGAGCATGCGGGTCATCTCGGCGGCGATACGTTCCGTGCTCACGTGCTCCAGCGCGCCAGCCTGCTGTTGCAGTGCCTCGCGGGTAGCCGGATCGATGCGAAAATCGAGTTCTGCCGCAAACCGCACCGCCCGCAACATGCGCAACGGGTCTTCCTGAAATCGCTCCGCAGGATCTCCCACGGCGCGGATAAGGCCCCGCTGCAAGTCCTGTAGCCCGTGAAAGGGATCGAGCATGCCGCCGGCAGCCGGTTCCTGGGCAATCGCGTTGATGGTGAAGTCGCGCCGCGACAGGTCGTCCTCCAAATTCGTGCCGAAGGTAACGGCGGGCTTGCGGCTGGCGAAGGCATATTGTTCGCTGCGGTAGGTTGTAATCTCCACCACCCATTCGCCAAAGGTCGCGCCGATGGTGCCGAACTTCTCCCCCACGTCGTAACGGGAGTCCGGCCCCGCAAGCGCAAGCAGCCGCTTAATTTCGGGAGGATGGGCATCGGTAGCCAGGTCCAGGTCGTGGGTCGGGCGGTGCAGCAGCGCGTCCCGCACCGAGCCGCCGACCAGGTAGAGCTCGTACCCGGCTTCCGCAAAATGCGCCGCCAGGGCGCGCAGAACCGGCGCATCTACGAGATCTTGCACTACGCTTGTACCGCGCACGGACGCTTCCATACTCGTATTCATCTTCTCTCTTCGTGTACATTTGTCCCAGAGGGTATCCCGCTTGCAGGCTGCAGAGCCTGCGCTGCCAGCATCGCTTAGCCCGCCTACCAAGGCTCCGACGGCTGTCGATTGCGTGAATACGCAGGTGAAGGCAGGGCTGTCGCCCTCTTCGCGTCCCGCCTCGTTTCGCGCCGCACCATGCGCCCCGGCGAGACGCAACACCATCCCATGATAGCATGGCGCAAGAGGTATTTCGGTTGCAGGTCATTTGCAGACGCGCCAAGGTTGCGTGTGGCGCATTGGTCTGTACAATGGGAGTCGTCAGGCTGGGAACACCCCGGCAAGAATCGCTCTATCCGAATTCTGCGAATTCACCGCCGGTGCAGTCGCGTTTTCCCGGCGGGGTTTGCCGGCGCGTTCACGGTGGCGCGCGGGCATTGCGTGAAAACCCTTGATTTGTTGGTATCGCCTCATCATCTGTTGCTTAGGCTGTAGAACATGCCACGTGACTTACCAGTAGGAAACGGCCGCCTGCTCGTCTGCTTCGATAGCGATTACCGTATCCGTGACGTGTACTACCCCCACGTCGGGCAAGAGGACCACGCACAGGGGCACCCTTTCCAATTCGGCGTCTGGGTGGATGGACTTTTCGCGTGGATCCACGACCGGTCCTGGCAGAAGTCGCTGCGGTACAAGGAAGATACGCTCGTCACCGACGTCACGGCGCAGAACGACCGCCTCCGCATAAAGCTCAACCTCAACGATGCCGTTGACTATAGCCGGAATGTCTTCCTGCGGCGCATAACGGTGGAGAACCAGGCGGATTCCGAGCGCGAGGTGCGCCTCTTCTTCCACCATAACTTCTCTCTCGGCGGTATCAGCATTGGGGACACGGCATATTACGATCCGCGCCACCGTGCGCTCATTCACTATAAGGGCAAGACCTTCTTCTGGATGAACGCGATGAGTGGGACCGACATCGGCCTGGATTCATACGCGACCGGCACCAAGAACGTTGGCGGGCTGGAAGGCACCTGGCGCGATGCCGAGGACGGCCGCCTGGAAGGAAACCCAATCGCGCAAGGCTCTGTGGATAGTACCGGCGCGATATGCGTTACCGTTCCCGCGCGCGAATCCGCTACCGTCTACTACTGGATGGCAGTCGGCTCTGATGCTATGGCTGTGGAAGACATCGAGCGCCACATCCGCCAGGTGGGGCCCGCGGCGGTGCTCTACCGCACGCAGGAGTACTGGCGGCATTGGGTGCGCAAAGAGGGTTTTTCGTTAGCCGACCTGCCGCCCGAAATTGGCGCGCTCTTCAATCGGAGTCTCCTCACGATCCAGACCCAAACGGACCACGAGGGCGCGATTCTGGCCGCCAACGATAACGACATTGCCCAGTTCGGCCGCGACACCTACTCCTACATGTGGCCGCGCGACGGCGCGCTGGTTGCGTACGCGCTGAGCCGCGCCGGTTATGGCGAGATTTCGCGCCGCTTCTTCAGCTTCTGCTTGCGCACCATCACGCCCCAGGGCTACATGATGCACAAGTATAATCCGGATGGATCGGTCGGTTCCTCCTGGCATCCCTGGGCGGCGCCGGACGGTTCCCGCCAGCACCCGATCCAGGAGGACGAGACCGCCCTGGTTATCTGGGCGCTGTGGCAGCACTTTGAGAAGTACTGGGACGTAGAGTTTGTAAAGCCGTTCTATGCGTCCTTCATTAAGCCCGCCGCCCAGTTCATGAGCCTCTACCGCGACCTTACCACCGGCCTGCCGGTACCGTCGTACGATCTCTGGGAAGAACGCCACGGGGTTCACGCGCATACGGTAGCCACCGTCTATGCCGGTCTCCAGGCAGCGGCTAACTTTACGGAGGCGTTTGGCGAGAGCACCTATACCGACAGTTACCGCCGTACCGCGGAGGAACTTAAGCTAGCGGCTCTCACGCACATGATAAATCCCGACACCGGCCTCTTCTCCCGCATGGTAACGCCTCTGCCCGACGGTACCGTTCGCCATGACACGACCATCGACAGCGCGACCTACGCCCTCTGGTATTTCGGCATGCTCGAGCCTGACGATCCGCTGGTGGTCAAGATGATGGAGACGGTACGAGAGCGCTTGTGGGTGAAGACCGATGTGGGTGGCATCGCGCGGTACGAGAACGACTACTACCATCAAATTAGCAACAATATTGCCGTCGTTCCTGGGAACCCGTGGTTCATTTGTACCCTCTGGCTGGCGGAGTGGTACATCGCGAAAGCGACCTCACTTGAAGAACTACAGCCTGCAAAGGAAGTCCTGCTTTGGGTGGAGCAACGACGCCTTGAGAGCGGCTGTCTCGCCGAACAGGTTCATCCCTTTACAAACGCGCCTCTCAGTGTCTCTCCGCTTACCTGGAGCCACGCTACCGTCGTAATGACCGTCAATGCGTATATAGAGAAGTATCGCCACCTGGAATCCTTCGAAGAGTCCGCAATCCCCACTCCGAATTCAGCACTTAATTAGAAAGTGCTGACATAAGTGGACTACTGCCTCTACATAATCCAATGTTCTTTGCCGATGAGCGCCCAAGAACGCCCTGCTGTGGATAACTCGCCCTAAACCAGTGGATAAATTAGCCGAAATGGGGATATCCTAGGTCTAGAGCCAAGAATCCGCCTTCCAGACTACTTGACCGTTTGGTGAGTTAAACACTGACAATCTCCGGTTAAAAGGCGCTAATCGCGCCCTGTGCCGTACTAAACCTTGGGGAGAAGTTTGGGGCTTTTCCCCACCTGCGAAAGATACCCCATACTCTCTCCTGGATTCGCGGTTTTTCCCAGCAATTCAGACTGTTTTCCCATGAACTTATCCTGCCTGCCACAGCGCCCCAGCGCAGCGATTTCTGGCCTTTTCCCCACTCTCAACAGGCCTTATGAAGATGATGATTATAGTCTTTTAATTTATCTTTTCTCAGCCAGAATCCAAGTCAATCTCCTGCTAGTAACCTTGCTTCCAGGCGGGTAAAATGTCTTGGCACCGTAAAGGGCAAGGTCCAATACGGCAAAGGGTCCGCGTACAGAGATTATGGTGTGCCCTCAGCATGCCGGCATGAGACAGCACTGCCCCAAGAGGTTCCCGCTGAGATAGCTGCCGGCGCAGGTCGGGAGAGGTTTGGGAGGACTCACATGGAGACGTCACTGCGGTCTACGCCAGAGGGGAATCGCCAGAAATTAGCCCTGGTTGCAGACGGTGAAGAGGTAGCCCGGCTAACCATCGAGGACCGGGAAATGCGCTTGGGATCAACGTGGGTGCGCATGGGAGGAGTGGCAAGCGTCCGGGTTAGTCCTGCGCACCGTGGCAGAGGCTATGGGCGGCGGCTCATGGAAGATACCGTTGCGTATATGCGCCGGGAAGGGTATCTGGTCTCGATTCTTTTTGGAATCCCTGGCTTCTACCACCGCATTGGCTACGCAACCGTGCTGCCGGCGAAAAGTCTCATACGAGTAAGAACGCAAGCGGCTGAAGCATTAGGCGAGTTGTCGCCGGTGCGTGAAGCCAGGCAAGCTGACGAGAAAGCGCTCCTGGCTATCTACACTGAGGAGACTCGCGGGCGAAACGGGGCCGCCAAGCGGTCAGAAAGTGCATTCCTGCCCTGGCGTGATGCCACGGAAGAGTGGTTTCAAGAGCCGAGCCGCATTCTGGTCGCAGAAGAGAATGGTCAACCGGTCGCATACGCCTTGGGTGAGCATGGATGGCGCTCGGCATCTATGTGGTATACACGCCCGTATGAGTTCGTGGCGCCTGGGATAGCTGCGGCAACTGCCGGATCAAGTCTCATCCGAGCGCTTGTAGCTGAGGCAGTCCGGCAGCGAGCGGAGTGGATCGACCTTGAGATGCCGCCGGATGCGCCGATGTTGGCAGTTTTGCGGTCAATCGGCTTTCGCCAGGAAATCGAGTACTCGCACAATCAGGGAGGCATGGGCCGCATCGTGGATCTGGGCGGCCTCGCCGTGGCGCTCAAAGAAACTTTGGGAGAGCGCATGCGATCATCGGGTTTGGAGGGTAGTTTCGGCAAGGTGGCATTCGTCTGCGATGCCGAGCGGGCGGAGATGGAAATCGGCGCTGGCTGCACAATCACAATTAACCTGCCACAGGAAAATCTACTGCAGCTCTTGATGGGCTACCGCACCCTTGGGGAGTTGCGCTTGGAGTTCCCGTCCTGTGTTGCGGAGCAAGATGTTGCTATTGTCGACATACTCTTTCCAGGAGGACATCCGTACATGTGGAACCTTGACCACTTCTAGGCTGCCGATGAATATTGCTGGCGTCATCTTCGACGTAGACGGTCTCATGGCAGACAGCGAACCGCTCCACCGCGCCGCGTGGCATGAGCTCGGCCGCGAGTGCGGCTTTCCAACCTATCCTACCGACGCGGCAGAGAGCCTGGGGAAGCGCAGCATCGATATCTTCCGGCTGCATCATGCGCGGGGCCGGTTTGCCGCAGAGCCGGAGGAGATGCTGGACCGCTACCACGCAATCCTGATCGCGCTCATCCGAGAACGTCTGGGGCCGAAGCCCGGTCTCCGAGAGGCCTTGGAGTGGGTGCGCGACCGGGGATGGTGCTGCGGGTCGGCCTCATCCGGAGACAAGGTCTACATTGACGTGGTGCTCGAGGTGCTGGGTATCCGCACCTATTTCCAGGCTGTGGCGACAGGAGATGAGGTCGTAGAGGGTAAGCCGGACCCGGCGCTCTATCTGCTGGCGGCGGCGCGGTTGGGTGTGGAGCCGGGCGAGTGTGTGGCGCTGGAAGATAGCCCCCGCGGCGTGAGGTCGGCGAAAGCGGCCGGCATGCGGTGTATCGCCGTGCCGGAAGGCGAAACGATGATCGCGGCAGCCGATGCCGCATGCGAGTCGTTGCTCACGGCCATAGACGTGCTGCAAGAGTGGAGCGCAAACGAGGTTTGATGCAGACCAGAGAGCTTGGCGCTGACGTCCGTGGGTGGATAGCCTCTTACCAATTGGGTTCTGCTACACTGCATCCAAAAGGATTCTAGTAAACTTTGCCGTAAGGCTGCTGAGAATCGCGAGGTAAGGAAACAGAACATGGATAGAGCAGCGTTACCGAAACAGCCGCACGCGTTACGGGAGATCATACGCGCCGGAGAGTGGCAGACCACGACGGAGGGTCTGGCGCCCGGCTACGTGCAGGCGAATCTCGCCATTGTGCCTAAAGATCTGGCGTTTGACTTTCTCCTCTTCTGCCAGCGCAATTCCCAGCCGTGTCCGGTGTTGGAGGTCATGGAACCGGGCTCCTATGAGCCCCGCGAGACGGCGCCCGGCGCGGACATTCGCACCGACGTGCCCCGCTACCGCATCTATGAGAACGGCGAGCTCGCGGCTGAAGTCACAGATATCGCGGACCGTTGGCAGGATGATTTCGTCTCGTTCCTGCTCGGGTGCAGCTTTAGTTTCGAATCCGCCATGCTCGCCGCCGGCATACCGCTGCGCCACTTGCAGGCGGGCAACGACGTGCCCGTGTACGTGACCAATCGAGACACGACGCCTGCGGGAGCCTTCTCCGGGCCGCTGGTAGTGAGCATGCGCCCGATCCACCACACGCAAGTCGTGCGCGCGGTACAGACGACCTCGCGCTTTCCAGGCGTCCACGGCGCGCCGGTACACATCGGCGACCCAGGGGAAATCGGCATCACAGACCTCGACGAACCGCAGTGGGGGGCGCGCACCGACGTGCACGACGGCGAAGTGCCCGTCTTCTGGGCCTGCGGCGTCACCCCGCAGGCAGTGGCGCTGGCTAGCAAACCGCCCCTGATGATCACCCACGCGGCGGGTCACATGTTTCTGACGGACCTGCAGGACGCCCACCTCGCGGTACTCTAGGCGAACGTTGCGCCACGGATTTCACGTGGCTGGGGACTGCGGATAAGCCCGACCAAACTGGCGGGACTGGGTAGAATTGGCGAAGATTCCCCTCACCCCGAGGAGAGGGAGTACTGCATTTCCCTCAGGTTCTAGGTACGCAAAGGCCTCCCAGGGAGAAGGAGAAAGTCTTAGGAGCAGGGGAAAGCCTTTAGGAGAGTGGGTCGATCTTGCGATTCCGACGAGGGTTTTGCAAAGTTCTCCCCGGGGAAGGTAGAAGCTGCAAGAGCATTGGCAAACGATGGATTCTGTTAACTTGGGAAAGTGAGGCAGCCATGGCGCGGCGCGTGAGAATTTCCACCATTTCCTTTCTTCTCGGCAGCGAAGCGGCTACCCAGGCCGCTCGCTACGATCAGGCGTTTCGCTACCTGGAAGCGGCGTTGGCAGACCAACCCGACGTGATCCTCCTGCCGGAAATGTTCGAGACCATGGGGTGCATGGAGTGGCGGCACATTCAGGAGCGGAGCGAACCGGAGGCGCGCTTCGCCGGGGCGCTTGAACTCGCCATGACGGAAGATGGTCCGGTTGCGGCGCGCTTCCTGGAGTTTGCCGCGCGCCACAATGTTACTGTGGTCTCAAACAATCTGACCCGAGATGGCGCAGCCCTGTACAACCAGGCGACCTTCTACGGCAGGCAGGGCCACATCCTGGGACGCTATCGGAAGGTACAACCCACCGAGAACGAGTACGAAGTGAAGGGAATCACGCCTGGGGACGCGATCGAGCCCATCGAAGTGGACGGCGTCCGCTACGGCGTCTTCATCTGCAACGATCAAGCATTCCCGGAGGTTTGCCAGATTTACGGCTTGAAGGGCACGGACGTGCTGCTCCATCCCACCCAAGCTGCCGGGCCGACCGAGACCATTCGCTCGGAGATGCTGCGCACCCGTGCCCACGATGCCTCCTGCTTCTTGGTCACGTCTACGTTTCTCCAGGACAGGCCGCTCGGGTGGCAGTACCGCCAGAGTCATGCGACGATCTATGACTACAACGGCTTTACCCTGGCTGAGACCGGACACCGCGCCGGCCACGCGACCGCGACGCTCGACCTGGACGAAGAGCGCTGGACGAGCTGGTGCACGAAGTACGACCACCGGCGAACCATGCTGCGCCAGAATCGCGCCGATCTCTACGCCCGCGCCTACGCGGATATCGCGCCGCACAAGGAAAACATGGTCCCGATGCGGGAGCCAAGCGCGGTAGGCTCGTAACGTGCGGCAGAAGCGTAGCGTGGGTGTGCACGCCAAGGCGTTGATGATTTAGTTCCGCAATGCAGTAGTTTAAGGCGCGTGAGACTTAGCCCGCGTTGCCGTCTGCGCCGGGGGAGACGCCTTCCACCCACACCTCGCCGTCGGCGTAGGCCTCTTTCTTCCAGATGGGTACGGTCTCTTTGAGCCGGTTGATGGCAAATTCACAAGCCTCAAACGACTCCTTGCGGTGAGGTGTTGCCACCGCGATCGCAACCGAGACGTCGCCGATCTCCAGCTTGCCGATGCGATGCAGCATGGCCACTTTGCATTCCGGCCACTGCGCATAGACCTCCACCGCGATCTTGCGCATCTCGGCCTCTGCCATCTCCGGATAGGCCTCGTAGGTCAGGCAGGTGACATGCTTGCCGCGGGCGTGGTTGCGCACCGTGCCGGAGAACGTCGCCACGGCGCCGTAGGCGTCGGTGAGCACATGGGGGATGAGTTCGTCAGCCGTGATCGGGCGCTCGAGGATGCGGAAGTGACCGGTCTCGACTTTCTCTGCCGTAGTCTTGGCTATGGACATTTGTTAGCTTCTCCCAAAGATATGTGGCCTGTGCGCAATTCCGCCAAGCTGGCGGGACAGGCAGCATCGACAAGGAATCACCTCTTACCCAATCCTACTCCCCAGGCGACTTCCTTGAAACGTTTGCCAACGGCTTAACGTTGGCAAACGGCGCGAGAAATTCTCCCTCTCCTTGGGAGTGTACAGACCGGGGACATAGGTAACAGGTGTTCGGGTAGATAGGTTACACATTTTGTTCTCTGAGGTCTATGGATTTTATGCGTTGTATTGAGAAGTATACATTCCAAACGCCGTCGGTTGGGGTGGGTCTAAGGGCGACCTGTTGGTGGGTGAAGGCCCTGCCCACACGGAGCCGTCT